>JAOPWT010000154.1 GCA_025965555.1 Mycobacterium sp. | reverse complement strand
GCAGCCGCGCGATCCCGGGCCGACCGAGGGTCTGCTGATCTGCCGATGACCCTCCACGAGTCGGTGGTCGACACGCTGAGTCGTTGGCAACCAGGCGATCCGGCGCAGGATTCCTTGCGTCACGCCGTGCTCGCCTTCGTGCTCGCCAGGCCCGATGCCTGCCAACGTGCGTGCGCGCCCGGCCACCTCACGGCCTCGGCGCTGGTGCTCGACGCCACCGGAACCCATACCGCGTTGACCCTGCATCCGCGGCTCGGCCGCTGGGTCCAACTCGGAGGTCACTGCGAGGAATCCGACGTCGACATCACCTCCGCGGCTTTGCGGGAGGCCGAGGAGGAGTCCGGTATCGCCGGGTTGACCATCGACGCCATGCCCGCGGCCCTGCACGTACACGCGCTCACGTGCTCGTTGGGCGTGCCGACCCGTCACCTGGACGTCCAGTTCGTCGCCCACGCCCCGGAGGACGCGCAGATCGCCATCAGCGACGAATCACTGGACCTGCGCTGGTGGCCGCTCAACGACCTGCCCCCGGACTCCGACTACGGGCTGAGGCAGTTGGCGCGAGCGGCTCAGACGTCCGTCGAGTAGCGGATGCCGCCATCGGGGATGTGCACCCCTGGCCAGACCCGCGCGCCACGGAGCAGCTCGCACCGCGCCCCGATGTCAGCGCCGTCGCCGATGACGCCGTCGCGGATCAGGGCGCGCGGACCGATGCGAGCGCCGAAGCCGATGATCGAGCGTTCGATGACCGACCCCGCCTCGATCCGCGCACCGTCGAAGATCACCGCGCCGTCCAGTCGCGCGCCGGGCCCGATCTCTGCGCCGCGGCCGACGACCGTCCCGCCGATGAGCAGGGCGCCCGGCGCGACGGCTGCACCGTCGTGGACCAGTTCCTCGCCCCGGTGCCCGTTCAGCGCGGGTGACGGCGCGATGCCGCGGACGAGGTCGGCCGAGCCGCGGACGAAGTCGTCAGGGGTGCCCATGTCGCGCCAGTAGGTGGCATCCACGTAGCCGCACACCTTGAGTCCGTCGGACAGCAGCGCCGGGAACACCTCTCGCTCGACCGACACCGCCCGCCCCTTGGGGATGCGCTCGATGACCTCACGCTTGAACACGTAGCAGCCTGCGTTGATCTGATCGGTCGGCGGATCCTGGGTCTTCTCGAGGAACGCCGTGACGACACCATCGGAATCGGTGGGCACACAACCGAAGGCGCGCGGATCGCCGACCCGAACCAGGTGCAGCGTGAGATCTGCGTCGCGGTCGTGGTGGCAGGCCAGCAGCTCACCGAGGTCAGCACCGGACAGAACGTCACCGTTGAAGACCAGCGCGGTGTCGTACCGCAGCTTCGACGCGACGTTCGCGATGCCGCCGCCCGTGCCACGCGGCTCGTCCTCGACGACGTAGTCGATCTGCAGCCCGAGCTTGGAACCGTCGCCGAACTCGGCCACGAAGACCTCGGCCTTGTACGACGTCCCCAGCACGACGTGTTGGATGCCCGCCGCCGCGATGCGCGACAGCAGATGAGTCAGAAACGGCAGCCCCGCGGTGGGCAGCATGGGCTTCGGCGCGGACAGCGTCAGCGGGCGCAGTCGGGTGCCCTGCCCACCCACGAGTACGACGGCGTCGACTTCTGCCGGATTGACCGAACCTGCCATCGTCAGCCCCTTGTCTCTTCTCTACTGCTCTTCGCAATCTTCCGCCGGGAGTTGCCCACCACCAACCCCGCGCGGGCCGCGAGGGCCGACCTGATCGCCCACCGCAGTGGCGCCTGCCACCAGCGGGGATGTCGGTCGGCCAGGAAAGTGTAGGTGCTGGTGTGGTGGGCCGCCAAGTTGCGGGCCGGATCGCGTCCCGTCGAGTGCCCCTTGTCGTGGAGCACTTCGGCGGTCGGCACGTACACGTTCTGCCACCCGGCCCCGGCGAGACGATCTCCGAGGTCAACGTCCTCCATGTACATGAAGTACCGCTCGTCGAACCCCGCGATCGCGTCGAACGCCTGCCGCCGAAGAAGCAGACACGAGCCCGACAGCCAACCGACGGGACGTTCGCTGGGCTGCAACCGCTCCTGCCGGTAGGCGGCCGTCCAGGGATTCGACTTCCAGACCGGACCGACGACGGCGTGCATGCCGCCGCGGACGAGGCTCGGCTGGTGGCGGGCCGACGGGTAGACCGAGCCGTCTGGATCACGGATCAGCGGCCCGAGCGACCCGGCGCGCGGCCAGCGTTCGGCCGCCTCCAGAAGCACGTCGATGCTTCCCGGACCCCACACGACGTCGGGGTTGGCGACGACGAAGAACTCCGGATCACCGGCCGGGCCCTCCCCTTCGGAGGCGGTCAGGTACTTCCGCACCGCACGGTTGACCGCGGACCCGTACCCCAGGTTGGCACCGGTGTGTAGTAGTCGAGCATTCGGATACCGCTCGAGCGCTTCTTCGGGGACCCCGTCGGTGGAGCCGTTGTCGGCCATCACCACCGTCACCGGTCGGTCGGTGGCGTGCCCCAGCGAGGCGAGGAACCGGTCGAGGTGGGGACCTGGCGAGTAGGTCACCGTCACCACGATCAGGTTCGGGCTCACGCCGTAGAGGGTAGCGGGCCGGCCTATGAGTCCGGGAACAGCGCCGCGGCGAGCGCATCCCGCCAGGGGCGCAATGGAGTGAGCCCGGCCGCCGCGGACTGTTCGGAGGCCAGTGCCGAGTACGACGGCCGCGGGGCGGGGCGGGGATGGCGGTCGGTACCGACGGGCCGCAACCGTTCCGGATCGGCGCCAACCAGCTCGAACACCGCACGGGCCTGCTCGAAACGACTGGTCACGCCCTGGTTGGCGGCGTGAAGGACGGACTCTTCGATCGAACCACCTGCCACCTGGAGTAGCGCGCCGACGAGGTCGCCGACGTAGGTCGGTGAACCGACCTGGTCCGCGACGACGTCCAGTTGACCGTCTCCGGCGGCCAGTCTGCGCATCGTCGCGACGAAGTCACCGCCGTCGCCTCCCGAGAAGATCCAGGCGGTGCGGACGACGTGGGCGCCTGGCATCGCGGCGAGCACCTCGAACTCGCCCTCGAGCTTGGTGCGGCCGTACACACTCTTCGGGCCCGTCTCGTCATCGATCTCGTACGGTCGTGGCTGCTCAGCGCCGAAGTCGCCGCTGAACACGTAGTCGGTCGAGACGTGGATCAGCTCGGCGCCTGCCCTGGCGCACGCATGCGCCACGTTCCCGGCTCCGGCTGCGTTCACCGCGTGGGCGCCCGCTTCGTCGGTTTCGGCCTGATCCACCTTGGTGTAGGCGGCACAGTTGATCACCACGTCGCCGGAGTTGAAGTGGCGTTCCGGGGCGGTCGGGTCGGTGACGTCGCAATCTGCTGAGGTCAGAGCCAGCACTTGATGGCCGCGGCGTCTCGCCTCGGCCGCCAACCGTCGTCCTACTAGTCCCCCGGCACCGGTGATCACCAAACGCTGCGACATGTCTGAAGAGTCTGGCACGCCGACCGTCGCTACCCCGTCTTCGGGCGACTCGCCAGTAGCCTGGGCTGATGCCAGGTCGCCTTGTCCGCATCATCGCCGTGGCCGCGGCGGCGGTCATCGTCATCGGCACGGGCGTCGCGTGGGGGAAGATCCGGTCCTTCGAGAACGGGATCAATCACGTGTCGGCCGCCGCGCTCGGCGGTGGTGGCGAGGACGGCGCGATCGACATCCTGCTGGTCGGCATGGACAGCAGGACGGACGCGCACGGCAATCCACTGTCGGCCGACGAACTCGCCACGCTGCGCGCCGGCGACGACGTCTCGACCAACACCGACACCATCATCCTGGTGCGCATTCCGAACAACGGCGCGTCCGCCACCGCGATCTCGATACCCAGGGACTCCTACGTGGAGGCACCGGGCGACCTCGGCAAGACCAAGATCAACGGTGTCTTCGGTCAGGTCAAGCTCGAGAAGATGAAGGAGCTCGTCGAACAGCAGGGCGAAGACCCCGCGGTCGCCGAACCGAAGGCCACCGAGGCGGGCCGCGAGGCGTTGATCAAGACCGTCGCCACCCTGACCGGCGTCACCGTCGACCACTACGCGGAGATCGGCCTGCTCGGCTTCGCCTTGATCACCGACGCGCTCGGCGGCGTCGACGTCTGCCTCAAGGACGCCGTCTACGAACCGCTCTCCGGCGCCGACTTTCCGGCGGGCCCGCAGAAGCTGGACGGCCCGCAGGCGTTGAGCTTCGTTCGGCAGCGCCACGACCTGCCAAGGGGCGATCTCGACCGGGTGACCCGGCAGCAGGCAGTGATGGCCGCCCTGGCCCATCAGGTCATCTCGGGCAAGACGCTGTCGAGCCCGGCCACCCTGAACCGGTTGCAGGACGCCGTGCAGCGCTCCGTCGTGCTGTCCGACGGCTGGGACATCATGGACTTCGTCCAGCAGATGCAGAAGCTCGCGGGTGGCAAGGTGGCGTTCGCCACCATTCCCGTCCTGCAGGAGGACGGGTGGAGCGACGACGGCATGCAGAGCGTCGTGCGGGTCGACCCCGCGCAGGTGCAGGACTTCGTCTCGAGCCTGCTGCAGGATCAGGATGCGGGCAAGACCGAACAGCTTGCCTACTCGCCCTCCAAGACCACCGCCGACGTCATGAACGACACCGACGTCAACGGGCTGGCGGCATCGGTGTCCGAGGTGCTCACCGGCAAGGGGTTCGTCGCGGGCAGCGTTGGCAACAACGAGACGGGTCGCGTATCGAACAGCCAGATCCGCGCCGCCAAGGTCGATGATCTTGGCGCGCAAGCAGTCTCGAAGGAGCTGGGCAACCTTCCCATCGTCGAGGACGCCTCGGTGGCACCGGGTGCGGTGCAGGTGGTGATCGCGAGCGACTACACGGGTCCTGGTTCCGGCCTGGGTACCGAGGTCTCGGCAGCCGACAGCACCAACGGGTCGAGCGACACGGTCGACCCGGCAGCCGTCCAGTCCACCGACACCCCTCTTCCCACCCCGCCGATCATCACTGCGGGTTCCGACGGCCCGGAGTGCGTGAACTGACCAATCTCGGCTCAGCGGTGCTGGATCCGCTGCTCGCACTGCCCTCCGCGCCGCGCGTCACCTACTACGACGACGCGACCGGCGAGCGCATCGAACTGTCCACCGTGACACTGGCCAACTGGGCGGCCAAGACTGGCAATCTGCTGCGCGACGAACTCGGCGCCGGACCGGGCAGCCGCGTCGCCATCCTGCTGCCTGCACATTGGCAGACCCTTGGCGTGATCCTCGGAGTCTGGTACGTCGGCGCGGAAGTGGTTCTGGGACAAGACGGTTGCGATATCGCCTGCTGTACGGCGGCCCGTCTGGACGACGCGGACGCCGCCGTGGGGCAGGTCGGCGAAGTCGTGGCATTCTCCCTCGACGCCTTCGGCAAGCCGGTGCCGGACCTGCCGTTCGGCATCACCGACTACGCCACCTCTGTGCGGGCGCACGGTGACCAGATCGCCGCCGAGCGCAGTCCCGGGCCCGCGTTGAACGGGCGATCGGTGGACGAAACGCTGTCCGCCGCAACGAACTCGGCCGCCGCCAGCGGACTGAACGCGGCGAGCAGGGTGCTGTCCTCCGTGCCATGGGACACCGCCGACGACGTGATCGACCACGGGCTCGCGGTACTGGTTGCAGGCGGATCGCTGGTCCAGGTATCGAATCCCGATCCCGGGCTGCAGGCGCGACGCCGGGACGCCGAAAAGGTCACCGCGGAGCTGAACTAGCCTTCTCGATCGGAAGTCCCTGCGCGCCGAGATGCGAGGTGAGGACGCGTTCGACGGGCTTGGCGGTGCCGTCTGAGCGGTAGATCCCCAGCGTGTCCTCGACTGCGGTGCTCATCGAGTTTCGGTCGCGCATCGTGTACACGTACACCGGACCCGCATACGGGATCGTCCGCCACTTGCTCAGCATGTCCTCGAGATACGCCGCCTGAGCGGGCTCGCCGACGACGGACGACGGCTCGCCGTACTCAGTGGCCCAAATCCTCTTGGCCGCATCACCGTTGACCAACATCAACTGCCGGATGCCCGCCATCTGATTGATCGGAGCATCCGGATGCCAACCGGACTCCGAGAACTTCAGCGTGTACTGATACGGGTGATATGCGAGGGCGTCGAAGAAGTTCTTCGCGCCCGCCGCATACATCCCGCGAACGAAGTTCACCGGGTCGATCGCCGTCGTCGAATAGTCGATCAACGCCCCGAGCCCGCCGGTGACGACCAGCGCCGACGGGTCGGCCGCCTTGATGGCCGGATACGAGGCCTTCAGCAGGTCGACGTAACCTGCCGGATCCGGGGCGGGGGCGAAGAACGCCGCCGCATTGGGTTCGTTCCAGATCTCGTAGGCCGCGATCCTGCCGCGGAAGTGTTCGGCCACCTTCCCCGCGAACTGCCCGAACGCCGCGGGAGAGGCGGGACGCCCGGCGACCGCAGGCTGACCGGGTGCCACCGCCCATGCCGGCGGCGAGTTCAACGTGGCCAGCACCGAAAGATGTTGAGAGACAGCAGCATCCACCGTCTTGTCGACGAGGCTCCAGTCGTAGGAGTCAGAGGTGTGCTGGATCGCCACCCATGGGACGAGGAGGCGCACCGTCGTGACGCCCATCGCCTTCATCAGTTTGACCGACTCGGCGACCTGGTCCGCAGGCAGACCGAGCAGATCGGAATCCGCCACGCCCACCATGGTGGGAACCTGGGCGATCGGCGCTGCCGCCTCGGCGAGATCGTAGGCCCGTAGGTTCGCCGCCGGGTGAGGAACCTGCGTGCCGCGGTCGCATCCGGACACGACGAATGCCAAGCCCGCGACGGCCCCGACCGCGACGCGGCGAGCAACCTGCCGTCGCGCTCGGGTCATCGAACTCTCCAGTGCGGACGGAGCAGCGTGGTGCTCGGCAGGCGGTCAGGTAACCGGCATCACAGTACCGGACCGTGACGTCGAGGCCCCGACCCCGCAGGATGGCTGACTACCGGAGCAACGCCCGGGACATCACGACCCGCTGGATCTGGTTGGTGCCCTCGTAGATCTGGGTGATCTTGGCGTCGCGCATGAAGCGTTCGACCGGGAAGTCGACGGTGTAGCCGTACCCACCGAACAACTGCACCGCATCGGTGGTCACCTGCATCGCGACGTCGGAGGCGTAGCACTTGGCGGCGGAGGAGATGAAGCCCAGGTTCGGCTCACCACGCTCGGCCCGCGCCGCGGCGGAGTAGACCATCAGCCGCGCCGCCTCGATCTTCATCGCCATGTCGGCGAGCATGAACTGCACGGCCTGAAAGTCGCTGATCGCCTTCTTGAACTGCTTGCGCTCCTTGGTGTAGGCGATCGACGCCTCCAGCGCGCCCTGGGCGATACCCACGGCCTGCGCGCCGATCGTCGGACGTGTGTGATCGAGGGTGGCGAGGGCCGTCTTGAAGCCGGTGCCTGGCTCGCCGATGATGCGATCACCGGGGATTCGGCAGTCCTCGAAGTACAGGTCGGTCGTCGGTGACCCCTTGATGCCCATCTTGCGTTCCTTGGCCCCGACGGTGAAGCCGGGATCGTCGGCGTGCACGACGAATGCCGAGATGCCGTTGGCGCCCTTGTCGGGATCGGTGACCGCCATCACCGTGTACCACGTCGACTTGCCGCCGTTGGAGATCCAGCACTTGGAGCCGTTGAGCACCCAGTCGTCGCCGTCCTGCTTGGCCCTGGTGCGCATCGCCGCGGCGTCGCTGCCCGCCTCACGCTCGGACAGCGCGTAGGAGGCCGTCGCCTCCCCCGCGCCGATCGAGGGCAGCACCTGCTTCTTGAGCTCCTCGGAGCCCTTCAACAGCAGGCCCATGGTGCCGAGCTTGTTGCAGATCGGGATCAGCGACGACGAGGCGCACACCCTGGCGACCTCTTCGATCACGATGCACGCGGCGACGGAGTCACCGCCCTGGCCGCCGTACTCCTCGGGAATGTGGATCGCCGAGAAGCCGGACGAGTTCAGCGCCGCGAGCGCCTCGTCGGTGTAACGGGCCTTCTCGTCGACGTCGGCCGCGTAGGGCGCAATCTCCTTGTCGCACAGGTCACGAAGGACCTTGCGCATCTCGACGTGTTCGTCGGACAGCTGAAAGACGTCGAAAGACGGGTTACCGATGGACATGCGCCACTCCTCGCTACTCACCGGTAACTTTACCTGCGAGTGCCGCGGTGTCCGCTATCGGCCCGGCTTGCCCTTGCCGGAGACCAACTGCATTCCCCGCACCATTTCCTTGTACGTGCGGTGATAGACCGATCGCGCGGTTTCACTGCGACGCAGGATGTCCACGGGAGTCACTGGAGCCAGATAGATGACCGGATGGCCCGCGAACACCGTCGAATCCGACTGAATGCGAAGGCCTCCGGTGAACGCCGTTTCGAGCTCGGCGCGGTAGTAGTCGCAGAACTCGGGTTGGGTGAAGAACACCTTGTTGAATCCGATCGCGAACGGCGCGAGCTTGGCTCCGTCGTCGAGGTACTTCAACGTGCCGACCGCCACGCCGGGCCACTGCTGGTTGAAGATGTCGTCCGCGATCACGATGCCGCCTTCGGCGAGGGTCTCCTCGGCCAGGCGCATGTCGCTGTACACGATCTCTTCGGTGTGGCCGCCGTCGACGCTGAAGAACCGGATCGGGCCGTCTGCCTTCTCGGTCAGCACCGCGGGCTCGAGCTTCGTCGAGTCGCCCTGGTGCAGAACCAGGCCGTCCATCGTCGACCACAGCGCGACGTTGTCGGTGAACTTGTCGAGGTTGCCGTTACCCGAGTTGTCGATGTTGAGCTCTTGGTCACCGAAGAGGTCGATGGCGACGGACTTGCCGCTACCCCGCTGAAGCAGGTGCAGCGGAATGAACAGCCGCCCGTGGTGCACACCGATTTCGGCGACGGCGCCGCGGACGTTGCGGGCTCGCTGCGCGGCATCCAGGACCTTGAGGACCGGCAGGTTGCCCGGCTCCAGGAAGCCGCTGACGAACCGGTAGCCGACGTTGCTGTACCTCTCGAATGTGCGCTTCATCACTGGCAATCCTACTTGCCCATGAGCCGATCTCGCAGAGCCGCATCCTTCTGCAGCACCATGTCTTCCAGACTCGCCTGGAAGGCCTCCATCCGCTGCCGAAGACCCGGGTCCGCGGAGCCGAGGATGCGAACGGCCAACAGGCCGGCGTTGCGAGCGCCGCCGATCGACACCGTCGCCACCGGCACTCCCGCGGGCATCTGCACGATCGACAACAACGAATCCAGCCCGTCCAGCCGGGCCAGCGGCACCGGAACGCCGATCACCGGCAGCGGGGTGGCCGCAGCGACCATGCCAGGGAGGTGCGCCGCGCCACCCGCCCCGGCGATGACGACCTCGATGCCGCGGGCCGCGGCGCCGCGGGCGTAGTCGAGCATCCGGCCGGGCGTCCGGTGCGCGGACACCACGCCCACCTCGAACGGCACCTCGAACTCGGCGAGGGCCGTCACGGCGTCCTCCATCACCGACCAGTCGCTGTCGCTGCCCATGATGACGCCGACCCGTGGCCCGTGCTCAGTGCCCATGTTGGTCCCATCCATCCGTCCACTCGCCGTGCGACAACCAATGCGCGGCCCGAACCGCTCGTTCCCTGACCTCCGCGACGTAGTCGGCGTCGTCCAGTGAGCCCGTCGCCGAGCCGAGCACGTTGACGTGGCCGATCTTGCGGCTGGGGCGTTCGGACTTGCCGTACAGGTGCACGCTGGCCTCGGGCAGCCGCGCAAAGAGGTGGTGCAGACGCTCGTCCATGCCCATCGCGGGCGCCTGCGGTGCCCCGAGCACGTTGGCCATCACCGTGACCGGCGCGATGGGTCCGGTGGCGCCGAGCGGATAGTCCAGGACCGCCCGCAGATGCTGCTCGAACTGGCTGGTGACGGCGCCGTTCATGGTCCAGTGCCCGGAGTTGTGCGGACGCATCGCCAATTCGTTGACCAGCAGCGCTCCGTCTACCGTCTCGAACAACTCGACCGCGAGCACGCCGACCACGCCGAGCTCGCCGGCCAGCCGCAAGCCGAGCTGCTCAGCCGCGGCACGCAGTTCGGGGTCTAGATCGGGCGCCGGGGCGATCACCTCGACGCAGATGCCGTCCCGTTGCACCGTCTGCACCACCGGCCACGCCGCACCCTGCCCGAACGGCGACCGGGCGACCAACGCCGACAGCTCCCGCCGCATGTCAACCCGTTCCTCGAGCAGCACTGCCGTGCCGTCGGCGAGATAGCGCTCGGCCACCGCGCGCGCCTCGTCGAGGTCCCTGGCCAGCGTGACGCCGCGCCCGTCATAACCACCCCGGGCCGTCTTGACGACGATCGGGCCGCCAACGCGCGCCGCGAAGGCGTCGACGTCGGACGGATCGGTCACCTCCGCAAAGCGCGGGATGGGCGCTCCGAGCGCCTCGAGCCGGCGGCGCATGACCAACTTGTCCTGGGCGTGGATCAGCGCCTGCGGGGGCGGCGCGACGTTCACGCCCCGATCCACCAGCGCCTGCAACAGGTCGGTGGGGACGTGCTCGTGGTCGAACGTCAGGGCCGAGGCGCCGACGGCGGCGCGGGCCAGCGCATCGGCATCGGTGTGCGAGCCGATGACCACGTCGGGGGTGACCTGGGCGGCCGGATCGTCCGGCGATGCGGCCAGCACGCGCAGCGTCTGGCCCAGCGCGACGGCGGCTTGATGGGTCATTCTGGCCAACTGTCCGCCACCGATCATGGCTACGACTGGAGGTGCACTCACGACGCCTATGTTGTCACGGTCCCGATCCACGGCTGGACCCGTCGCGACCTGCGCGGCTACGCGTCGGTTGTCTAATTTCCGTAGACTGCCCTCTTGTGTCTTTCACCGATGCCACCATTGCGCGCCTACCGCGCGCGGTTCGGCCCTTCGCCGAGCGGCATCACGAGCTCATCAAATTCGCGATCGTCGGTGGCACCACGTTCATCATCGACTCCGCGATCTTCTACACACTCAAGCTGACGATCCTCGAGCCCAAGCCGGTCACGGCCAAGATCATCTCGGGCATCGTCGCGGTGATCGCGTCCTACATCCTGAATCGCGAATGGAGCTTCCGCGACCGCGGTGGCCGGGAGCGCCATCACGAGGCACTCCTGTTCTTCGGGGTCAGCGGTGTGGGGGTCCTGCTGAGCATGGCGCCGCTGTGGGTCTCCAGCTACATGCTGGAGCTACGCGTCCCCATGGTCAGCCTGACGATGGAGAACATCGCCGACTTCATCTCGGCCTACGTCATCGGCAATCTGCTGCAGATGGCGTTCCGCTTCTGGGCGTTCCGCCGCTGGGTATTCCCCGACGAGTTCGGCCGCAACCCGGACAAGGCCGTCGAGGCATCGATGACCGCTGGCGGCATCGCCGAGGCCCTCGAGGACGAGGTCGAACAAGGCCACACCAGGAGCACGGTCACACCGCTCGGCGGTCGCCGGGCGCGTCGGGACGCTCGGATGAACGCAGCTGCCGAACCTCCGGTGTCCAAGACCTCCTGAGCTCAGCCCTGACGAGTCGCACCGTCAGCAGTCGTTGGCCGCAGGCTTTCCCTCGAATCGATCCGCCAGCCAGGTGACCAGCTGCACCGCGTCGGGCGGGTTGTGTCCGCCGTTCGGATCGAACTCGATGGTGACGGTGCCGCCCATCTGACACGCCTTGGCGATGGCGGCCTTGGTCCACTCGGAGTCGATGAACGGGTCCTTGCCGCCGTACCAGACATACAACGGCGCCGACAGCGGTTCCTGCGGAAGTGCCCAGGCCCGCAGGAAGCCGCGCAGACGGTCGGCCGCCTCGCCGCTGTGAGGGGCCAAATCGCCAGGTCTGAGCGACGCAACCGCGGTGATCCTGCGGTAGGCCACCGCCGGAGTGCAGTCGGTCAGCACGTTCCAGTAGTGGGCAGCGGCGCCGCGCCGGAAGTCGTCACGCGCGAGGTCGGGGTGCAGCCGGGCCAGCGACTCGATCGCCGCCTGCAGGGCCGGACGCTGCTCGGGGGTCAAGGTGCCGTCCTGCGCCTTCTGCACCAGGCCGGAAACGTCGGCCGACGGCGAGGCCGCCCAACCACCGAGAAGGTCGAGTTCGGGAGCATAGCCGCGCGCCTGCTCGTCGGCCGCCCATGCGGCGCCACCGCCCTGCGAGTCTCCGACCGCCACCCATCGATCGGAGACATCGGGGAACGTGTGCCGCAGCGCGCGCACGGCATCGATCATGTTCAGCCCCGCGGTGCGGGAGTCGGTATACGGGTGCACACCCTTGACGCCGAGGCCCTGGTAGTCCGCCACCGCGACGGCGTAGCCCATGTCGATCAGTACCTGGACGTACTTCAACGAGCCGAGCAGGTTCGGCGAAAGGGAAGGCGCGCAAGCGTTGTCGATTCCGAGCGTGCCGTGGCCGAACGAGACGACCGGCCAACCGCCGTCAGGGGCTGTTCCGGCGGGGACGAACACCGATCCCGAGACGACGGTGGGCTGCATGTCGTCACCGGACGTGGAGCGGTAGACCACCCGCGCGGCCTGCAAACCCATGCCGTTCCACGTGCGCGTGACGCCCGACATCGTCGTCGCCGAGACGAGTGATCCCGGGCCGGCCTCGCCGACCTGCGCCTTCGCGACGGCCTCCGGCGCAGCAGCGGTCGCAAGGAATTGGTCGTACAACGCGGCCACGGCGAGCGGCGCGAAGGGATACACCGTCACCACTAGACCGATCTGCAGCGCAAAGAGTGCCGCGCACATCAACGCCAGGAGTTTCTTGGCCATACGCGTATTAGAGGTCCTCTGCGATGCGCTGACCAGGTCGGCGCGACATCATCGTGTTGATTCCGCGATTTCCTCGTCGGAGATGCGACCGACCTGCCGCCGTCCGAGAAGTCGATCCTGGACCAGCGCGACCGCGATGAGCAGGACGATGGCCAGTGCCACGCCGAGCGCAGTGGCCTGGATGATCGACTGCCACACCGATCCCATGCGGTGCGGCGGCGTCGCCTTGTCGACCTGGACGAGATCGGTGGCCGAGGTGTCGACGGAGGCCATTTGCCGCGACAGGCCGATCAGGTTCGCCGTGACGGCGTCGGCGATCTGGCGGGTCTGCTCCGGATCGGTGCCGGTGACGGTGATGTCGAACACCGTGGAGGGCGACGGCAGCACGGTGATCTGCGCCGCCAGCTCATCGGTGGTCGAAGCCAGTCCCAACTGCTCGATGGTCCGGCTCGTCACTGCCGCACTGCGGGCGAGGAGCGTGTAGGTCAGCCCGCGGGAAATCGAATTGCCCTGTCCGTAGAACGCGTCCATCGCCGTTGCGCTGCCAGGGGTGGTGATGAGGACCTTGGTGCTCGACTGATAGTCCGGCGTTTCGGTCCGCCACGTCAGCCAGCCCACTCCCGCGGACAACACCGCCGCGCACAGAATGACCACCCAACCGTTCAAGGCCATTTGCAAATAATCGCGCAACTTCGGCGCGCCGACCGGGACCTTCACGAGGCGACCGTGAATTGCGACCGGAATTCACAGCCGGCCGGGAGGGTGCGGGCAAACTCATTGACGACCAAATTCGACACCGGATTCGCTCCGGGTACGCGATGTTCGACCCTCAGTCCCGGGATCATGACTGGTCGGCCAATGTCGTTCCCTCTCACGGAGTGGCGCTGTAACGCTCGTCGGGTGGTGGCCGGGTACGGTCAGCGAACCGCTGCGACACGATGCTGCTCGTCGGTTGAGCTTAGCCCATCGAGCTGACACGATGTTGCCATGCACGGTCGACCGGAGCTACTCCGCAACGTCACCATTTCCGTTGCGATCGTGATCGTCATTCTCCCCCTGGTGTGGTTTGCGGATTACTTCGGCAAGCTTTCGCTCATCGGCGTCGTTGGCGGCGTCGGCGTCATAGTCGGTGCCTACATCGGGGTGCGTCATCCGTTGTGGCTGTTCTGGATACTGGCATTCATTCTGGCCGGGCTTCCATTTGGGCGATTCCCGGGCATTTCGCTTCCCTTGTACCTGCCATTCGCCTTCGGTGCAGTCGTCGCGACTTTCTTTCACCCACGATTCGCCAGGTCGACGCATCCGCTCGAATTCGCACTTCTGGCATTGTTCTTCACCTCCCTGTTTTCGGTGCTCGTCACGGGACAGTCGCTGGCCGACGCGTCGATCTTCATCAGATGGGGCATCGCCACGCTGCTGATGCTCGCGCTGAGCCGCTTGCAACCCGAGCATCTCGCGCGCTTCGGGAAGATCTTCGCCGTCGTCGCCACGGTGAACGGCGCCTACGGAATCTTCCTGATGTTCTTCGATCCGAACAACACGACATTGGGCTACCTCAAGGTCTTCGGGTATCTGCCCCAGTACCTGATCGCGCGATTCGCATTCGCCGGCGAGACGTCGCTGTCGATTCGACTGGGCGGCACGTGGGTGGAACCCAATGGCGCAGGACTGAATCTGGCACTCGCGCTGGCACTGTCCATTCTGTTGTTCACCGGATGGCGGCGCCTCTTGCTCGCCGCGGTGCTCTCGGTGGCGTTGATCCTGACCCTGAGTCGCGCCTCCATCTTCACGATCGTCGCAGGCGTGGTGCTCGTCCTGGTGTTCCATCCGATGCACGCCCGCGCTCGCCTGGCGACGATCGGTGTCATGACCGTGATAGCGGGTGGGGCATTGACGGCCGAACCGGTCCGGCGCCGGTTCCTTTCGTCGTTCGGTGCGGGCGACGCGGGATCCGCTGCTCGGGCGGATGCCTTGACCGTCTTCCCCGGGCAGATGTCGGGGCACTGGGCCGTCGGATGGGGCTGGGCGCGACGGGAGTTCTACGACTCTGCCTACGCGTACGTGTTCAACCTTCCGTCGAATGCCACGCTGATCACGCTGTACCGCGGCGGCATCCTGCCCTTCATCGCGTTCGTGGTGCTGGCGATCATGGGCTGCGTCTACGGCTACCGCGCCCTGCGCGGCAACTCGTTGCCGCGGGCCATCTACGGCGGCACGTTCATCGGGCTGGTCGTGGTTCAGATGCAGCTCGACCATCCGCTCGCAGATACGCCAGGCGGCGCGATCACCTATTCGATCTTCTTGGCCTTCCTCGTGTACACCGACCGTGCGCGGAGGGAGGAGAAGAAGCTAGACGCGCTCGAGGCGGATGCCGTTCCCCCGAAGGCCCCACCCCCGACGACCGCCGCACCCCCGACCGAGCCGATCTCCGTCTCACACTGAGCGGTCAGCCGCCCAATTTCGCGTCGAACCTGGGGTTCACGTAGGTGTCGAAGCAGTCGCTGAGCGAGACGCGGCGATGCCCGTCGAGCAGCTTGGCGTACATCTCGAGCAGCTTGGCGTTGGTCGCCGTCGGCGGGCAGGTCGGATACAGCGCGAGGTCGGCATCTGAAATCGCCCGTTGTTCGGCAGATCCGGGCGCCTGGACGGTACGCATCGGGTCTGCCGCGACGGACACCGCGCGCGGCGCAGTCCGATCCATCAGATACGGGAAGGGGTTGTAGTTGTTGATCGACATGATCGTCTCGAAGTGGATTCCCTTCTCGTCTTCGAGTTGACGGATCGCGTCGATCGCCTGGTCCACCGATGCAGATAGACAGCCTGAAAGTCGCTGTCCGAGAACAGCAGTGGCGTCGGCAGCTCACCAATCGCGATCATGTCCTGATAGGCGGCGCGGTGCTTGGGTAGAAGTCCATCATGTGCTCGACTCGCAAGGCCAGATTGCGACTGGCAAGGGGCACGTTCTTGAGGGAGCCGACGAACGCGCGCCCGGCCCGTTCGGCCACCGCGACCGCAGACAGACCGGCCAGAGGAAGATCAGGCCCTGGCTCCCGTAGTTCTGCGTCTCGGAGAAGACTCCGGCCGCAAGCGTCACCAGCAGCCAACCATCCTGGGTGATCCAGATCGCGGAAGCCCTTGCAGCACTTCGCATTCGCCACGCCGACCTGGTGGCCGGCGCCAGCATCTGGCGATCCAGCCAGAGCAGCGTCGACGCCAGCAGGCCGGCGCACACCAGGATTCCGAAGTTCACGGATGCCGCCTGCAGGAACCGCGGCGCGAGCGAGGCGCTGTTGATGCCGACCAGTGCGACGATGTCGCCGACGTAACTGCTCACCAGACCCGTGGTCAGCTGAATCGCGACCAACAGCAGCGCGAATGCCGCCACGGCCGCGAGGATGTTCCTCATTCCGATGCGTCCGGCGAGGTAGGCGTAGCCCGTGAGGAGGCGCCCCGCCAGGAAGCCGGTGATCTTGATGAAGAACTGCGCCGACCCCGAGTGCGATCACCCACGTGAGACGGGTGCGGTTCCGCATGAACATGATCCCGGAAGCAGGACGTACAGCAGTTGGCACACCTGACGGTTGTAGGTGCCGAACGCG
>JAOPWT010000103.1 GCA_025965555.1 Mycobacterium sp. | reverse complement strand
AGGTGAGTTACACGTTGAGCAACGACTCGGCCGAACAGGACAGTTTGGGCATTCGTCACGCCGGCGTTGATCTCGAACTGACCGTCGGCGCCACTCATCCCGTAGCGCTGGCACCGCGACGGGCCATGCTCGCCGCCCCAACTCAACCGGCCGGGCGCACACCCGTGCGGCGACACCGATGAGGGAGGATCCACCACCATGAAGGCAACGGTCACCCCTGAGGCCGAGGGCGCGGTCGCCGACATCGCGCAACGCCACGGGCTCTCCCGCGAGGCGGTGCTTGCCATGCTGTTCGCGGTGCAGAACGGCGGCGGCACCATGGCGCAGTTCTCCATCCCCGAACTCGGCGGGTCCGGGCAGTGGATGCGGGGCGGGATGACGATGGTCGGCGACATGTTCGACAACGCACTCAAGGCTCGCATCGACGCCCTGTGCGGTGAATTGGCCCAATTGCTCACCACCACAACGGTTCTTCCCGCGGCGACGCCCGGGTCCCGGAGCGGCGGGTTCACCTCAGGCAACTGGTGGCCGGCCGACCTTGGCGTCCCCAGCGCGTCCGGCGGGCAGAATGACGCGCGGTACGCCGTGTTCCCGAGCACCAGACGGCTGGCGACGCAGATCAACGGCGTCACGCGGGTTTATGACACCGGGGATCACCACATCGGCGGTGTGCAACAGCAACAGAGCGGCGGACCCGGCTCTGCACGGTTCACCAGCCAGCTCGGCACCTTCGACGTGGCGAGCCTTCGCGAGCTCAGTACGCAGCAGGTGGCCGACACCCCCACTGCCGCACCCGCGGCGCAGGCACCCAACGCTGCACCAGGCGCATCCAATGATCCCGCGACCATCATCACGGCCATCGAGTCTCTGGCCGGACTGCGCGACCGCGGGATCCTCTCCGACGAGGAGTTCACCACCAAGAAGGCCGAGTTGCTCGGGCGCCTCTGAACGGCTAAGACACCAAATTGACCGCCCTGACCGCCCTGACCGCCCTGTCGCTGGTGTGCAGCCTCAAGCCTTCGCCTGCTCCCTCGAGCAGCCAACTCATGTCGGAGCACGTTCTCAAGGAGCTCTCTGCGCACGGCGTCACCGGCGAGGTGGTCCGCTGCGTCGATCACGACATCAAGGCCGGCGTCGAGAAGGACATGGGCGACGGTGACCAGTGGCCGGCTCCGCGAGACAAGATCCTGTCCGCCGACATCCTGATCATCGCGACCCCCACCTGGATGGGCCACATGTCGAGCGTGGCCCAGCGCGTGCTCGAGCGTCTCGACGCCGAAATCTCCGAGACCGACGGGCACGGGCGCCCGGCGTCGGCCACCGCGGCAGCCGCCCGCAACGCAGCTCATCTGGCCGGCGCGTTGAAGGCCTCCCGGTACCCGCCTTACCCTTCTTGACCTGGGAGCTGGGCGCGTACCAGCGCCGGACCGGGTGTCACCTCGTCAGCGGCTGGCCAACAGAAGTAGAACGGGTCCGACGATGAGTAGACCCCACGCGATCGCCGGCACCACCCACCCGCGACGTCGTGAAGCCGTGACGAACGAAACCGCGATGGCGACGACCGAGACCACGGGCGCGCCGTAGACCACAGGCCCGTATACGGCGTCGGCCAAGCCCAGGTGCGGACAGGTGCGATCGGTACAGGCGGCCGTGCCGAGCACCAAGCCGTAAGCGACCAACTCGGCCGCCGCGGCGCCGAGGAGGGTCAACAAGACCAGTGTCCAATTGGTGATCGTCTGCTTCCGCGAGCCTCTGGCGTCCGGCGCTGCCTGATCCTGACGTTTCTCGGTGAGCATGCTGGAACTCCGTCCATGCGGTCCGACGTCCTCGTTACCCAAGGGCGACTACCCGAGCCGCCGAGCCGACAAACGCTCCTCACTCCCTCGCGTCGGTTACGGCGACCTCGTCGGCTCTCAGGGGTCGCGCCGCCGCCCAGATGAAGAAACCTGCGGCGATGGCGAGCAGAATCAGCCCGACCCACCAGTTCGCCTCGGTGCCGATGTAGAGGTCTGAGCGGTTGGCCGCCGCGGCAGGGTCGGCATGGTCGCGCAGCACCCCCGGCGCGAAGCCGGCGATCGTCAGCACGACACCGTAGATGGCGAGCAGGGCGCCGATGATGTTGCGGATGTCGAACAGATGCGACAGCACCTTATTGGTATGAGGTACAGCCATTTTCGGCTCCGATCCGGGGTTCTGGTGAAAGACGATCTTCTAGTGAAAGACGATATTGAAGGCGATGGTGAGGACCAGCATGACGGCACCGAGCGGAACCGCCCGTTGAAACCACGGCCGACCTGCCTCGTCGGGATCCGACATGATGTCCACCTGCGTTTCCGAGTAGACGAAGCCGACCAACTCCTCCTTGGGTTTCGGCGTGGTCACCATGCTGACCACCACGCTGACGAGGATGTCGACGATGAACGCTGCCGCGGCCGCCACGAACGGCATGCCCTGGCCAGGCAGATCGATCACGCCGACCTTGGAGAGGATGAACACGAAGATCGCCGAGAGCGTGCCCGCGACGAGGCCGACCCAACCCGCGGTGGCGGTCATCCGCTTCCAGAACATGCCGAGGATGAAGGTGGCGAAGAGTGGGGCATTGAAGAAACCGAACAGCGTCTGCAGGTAGTCCATGATGTTGGAGTAACCCGAGGCGATGAGCGCCGTGAAGATCGCAAGCACCGTCGCAGCGAACGTGGCATACCGGCCGACGGCGATGTAGTAGTCGTCGGAGCGGTCCTTCACGACGTACTGCTGCCAGATGTCGTAACTGAACACGCTGTTGAAGGCAGAGATGTTCGCTGCCATGCCTGCCATGAACGAGGCGATCAGCCCGGCGATGGCCACCCCGAGCAGGCCGTTGGGCAGGATGTCGCGGATCATCAGCAGCATGGCGTCGTTGTAGGTGACATCGCCTGCGCCGGTGGACTTCAGCTTGATCATGTCGCCGATGGCGGCGGCGGCGATCATGCCGGGCACCACCACCACGAAGGGGATCAGCAGCTTGGGGAACGACGCGATGATGGGTGCCCGCCGCGCCGCCGACATCGAGTTCGACGCCATGGCGCGCTGCACCTCGACGAAGTTCGTCGTCCAATACCCGAACGACAGCACGAATCCCAGTCCGAACACGATCCCCACCACCGACCAGAACGGGCTGTCGAAGCCGCTGAGCGCCTGGCCTGGCCACGTCGTCAACTGTTCGTGCACCGTCGCGGTCACCTTCTCGCCCGCACCGATGGTGTCGACGACCTTGTTCTTCAGGCCCGTCCAGCCGCCCACCTTGATGAGGCCGAAGACGGTCAGCGGGACGAGCGCCGCCAAGATGACGAAGAACTGCAGCACCTCGTTGTAAATGGCGGCGGACAGCCCACCCAACGCGGTGTAAGTCAGCACGATCGCCGCGGCAACGATGAGGGAAACCCAAGTGGCCCAACCCAGTAGCACGTTGATCACCGTCGCCAGCAGGAACAGGTTGACGCCTGCGATGAGCACCTGGGCCACGGCGAAACTGATGGCGTTGACCAGATGTGCGCCGGTACCGAATCGGCGGCGCATGAACTCGGGAACGCTGCGCACCTTGGAGCCGTAGTAGAAGGGCATCATCACGATGCCGAGGAAGATCATCGCCGGGACGGCGCCGATCCAGTAGTAGTGCATGGTCGCCAGCCCGATCTGGGCACCGTTGGCGGCCATGCCCATGATCTCCACGGCGCCGAGATTCGCCGATACGAAGGCGATTCCGGTGACCCAGGCGGGCAGCCGTCGACCCGACAGGAAGAAGTCCAGGCTGGTGGCGACCTGGCTGCGCGCCAGGTAGCCGATGCCGAGCACGAAGACGAAATACACCGCGATCAGCGCGTAGTCGACCGCACCGACGTTCAGTCGCAACACATCGTCTGCCATGAGCGTGGTCATGGAGGCCATCAACTCCTTCGTTGAGTGAGCTGGACCACTGTCCTAACATGTTCTAACAGAAACGCGCATCATTAAACAAGCATCTGCGCAGAATCGACCTCAGCGGCTTGTCTTTGTTTGTTACTGTTCGAACTGAGTCATTTCAGGTTTCGAGAGAGAGTATCGACGACGATGCTTGCCGCTGAACGGCGAGGCGCAATTCTGCGTGCGCTGCAGTCCGGAGGCGCGGTCCGGGTAGCCGACCTCGCCGCCGAGCTGGCCGTGTCGGAAATGACGGTGCGCCGCGACCTCGACACCCTCGATGCGCAGGACCTCCTGCGCAAGGTTCACGGCGGCGCGGTGGCGCGCCACAATCGCGGTGAGGAGCCACGCTCGGCCGAGAAGGCCGGCCAGCAGCGAGCGGAGAAGGCCGCCATCGCCGCGACCGCCGCGGCGACCGTCGAGGACGGGATGACCATTGCCATCGGGGCGGGCACCACCACCACGGAGCTGGCCAGGCATCTGCGGGCTCGGCCCTCGATCACCGTAGTCACCAACTCCATCAACATCTTTCAGGAATTGACCGATCCCACCGCGGACGGTGCGGACGCTCCCCTGGTCTATCTCAGCGGCGGGGTGCGCACGCCCTCGGACGCGCTGGTCGGCCCGGTCGCCGACGCCGCGATCGCGTCGTTCCGGGTTGATGCCACGTATCTCGGCGTGCACGGCTTCGACCTCGCCGCCGGGCTCACCTCACCGAACATCGCCGAGGCACAGACGAACCGGACGTTGATCGAGATCGGCGGCCGCCTGGTCGTGCTTGCCGATCACACCAAGTACACCGAGGTCGGCGCATGCGTCTTCGCCCGACTCGCGCAGGTTCAGACCCTGATCACCGACGACGGGTTGACCGCTCCCGATCGGGCACTCATCGAGGCCCACGTCGGCGAACTGGTGATTGCCCCCGTGTCCGGACGGTGAGCGACATGGCGACTGAACCGCTTCGCTGGCGCCTCGCCGACGGTCGAGACCTGCTGTTCTTCTCGCTGTCTGGCCACGCGCCCGCACCGGTCCCCGATCGGCGGCCACTGCCCCAGCGAGGAGAGCAACGGTCGCAGTTGCGTTTCGACCGTCAGACCGGGCAGTGGGTGGCCATCGCGGCACTGCGTCAAGACCGCACTTACAAGCCGAGCGCCGATCAGTGTCCGCTGTGTCCTAGCGCATCCGGGGACAGCAGCGAGGTGCCTGCGCCCGACTACGACGTGGTGGTCTTCGAGAATCGCTTCCCCAGCTTTTCGGGCGCCGACGGAGGCGCGTTCACCCTGCCCGACGTCGGCGGCAACGACTTCGTCAGCGCACCGGGACATGGCCGCTGCGAAGTGATCTCGTTCTCGAGCAGTCACACCGCGTCATTCGCCGATCTCGAACTCCCCCACGCCCGGCTGGTCGTCGATGCCTGGCGCCACCGCACGGCCGACCTGATGAGCCGGCCGGGAATCGAGCAGGTGTTCTGTTTCGAGAACCGCGGTGAGGAGATCGGGGTGACGCTCACCCACCCGCATGGACAGATCTACGGATATCCGTACCTCGCGCCGCGCGCCGCGCACATGCTGGCCGAGGCGCGTGCGCACGCTGAACACAACGGCGGCAACCTCTTTGCCGACATCCTCGCGCGCGAAGTGGCCGACCGCATCCGTGTCGTCGCCCGAACGGACCTCTTCACCGCGTTCGTGCCGTTCGCGGCGCGGTGGCCGGTCGAGGTGCACATCTATCCGAACCGCTTCGTGCGCAACCTCACCGAGCTCGACGAGGCGGAACTGGACGGGTTCGCATCGATGTACCGCGAAGTGTTGAGACGATTCGACAGGATGTATCCCACGCCGCTGCCGTACATCTCGGCACTTCATCAGTACCGGGATACCGAGGTTCAGCGGGAAGGGTACTTCCACGTCGAGTTGATGTCGGTACGGCGCAGCGCCACCAAGCTGAAGTTCCTGGCCGGATCCGAGTCGGCGATGGAGGCCTTCATCAGCGACGTGACGCCAGAAGCCGTCGCCGAACGACTGCGGGAGCTCCAATCATGATCAGGTACGCGGCACCGGGACGGATCAACCTGATCGGCGAGCACACCGACTACAACCAGGGTTTCGCGCTACCCATCGCGTTGCCGGACCGCACCGAGGTGAGCTTTTGCCCCGATGGCGGCGAGGCGATCGTCGTCCGCAGTGATCGCGAGGACGGCGAGGTGGCGATCTCATTGGACACCGCGCCGGGCGACGTGACCGGATGGGCCGCCTACGTGGCCGGTGTGGTGTGGGCCCTGCACGGTGCCGGTCATCGGGTGGGCGGTGGCGCGATGACGGTCTCCAGTGGTGTCGAGATGGGTTCGGGTCTGGCGTCCTCCGCAGCGCTGGAGTGTGCGGCAATCGGCGCGCTCGCCGCAGCCAGCGGTCTCCGCATCGACCGGACGGAACAGGCGAAGATCGCGCAGAAGGCAGAGAACGACTACGTCGGCGCGCCAACGGGTTTGATGGACCAGCTGGCTTCCCTGTGCGGCGAGCCGCGGCGGGCGCTGATGATCGACTTCCAGAACGTCAGTGTCCGAGCGGTGCCCTTCGATCCTGGCGCCTCCGGCATGGCACTGTTGCTGATCAACTCCCACGCGCCCCACCACCACGCCGGCGGGGAGTATGCCGCGCGACGCGCGTCATGCGAACGGGCGGCCGCGGACCTCGGCGTCAACTCGTTGCGGGACGTCCAGGAGCGCGGCGAGTCGATTCTGCGTGGCGTGACGGATGCCGTCGACGCTCGGCGGGCGCGTCACATCCTGACGGAGAACCGACGCGTCGCCGACGTCGTCTCGGCACTCGCGGATTCCGACTTCGCCGCCGTCGGCCGGATCTTCACCGCCTCACACGCCTCGATGCGCGACGACTTCGAGATCACGACGGACCACATCGACCTGATCGCCGACACCGCGGTGCGCGCCGGTGCGCTCGGGGCGCGGATGACCGGCGGCGGCTTCGGCGGGTGTGTCATCGCCCTGGTTCCGGTCGACCGGTGCGGTGACGTGACAGATACCGTGCGGCAGGCGGTCGACCGGGCGGGCTACAACTCGCCGACGATAGGTGTCACCGAAGCCGGCGCGGGAGCATCCGTCACTGGGCAAGCAGGTTGACGAGTCTGCCGACGCAGCCCGTGCTGGACCCAAGTCAACAGCGGCGGACATAGAGTTCGAGGATGACTAAACCCAGGCCCCGAAACGCCGCGCAGACGCGCGCCGACATCCTCTCCGCGGCCCGTCGCCGTTTCGCCACGGAGGGATTCGAGCGCACCACCCTGCGCGCCGTCGCAGCGGATGTCGGCGTGGATCAGGCGCTGGTCAGCCGCTACTTCGGGAGCAAGCAGGACCTGTTCGCCACCGCCACCGAGTTCAAGATCGACCTGCCCGACCTGTCCGAGGCGGACCCGGACGACATCGCAGGCATGCTGTTACCTCGGTACTTCGCGGTGTGGGAGGACGATCACTCGTTCCTGGCACTGCTGCGGGCCGCGGGCACCAGCCAGGTCGCCGCCGACACTCTGAACCAGACCCTGGCCACCAACGTGGCGCCGACCCTGCTGGCCGCTACCCCGGACCACCACCGACAACGCATCGCCTTGACCGATGCGTTCATCATCGGATTGGCGATGACCCGGTCCATTCTCGCGAACCAACCGATGGTCGAACTCAGTCGCGAGGAACTCACCCGCTGGGCGGCCCCGATCCTGCGGCAACTACTGGTGGGACCCGCCCCTTCGTAGCGGCGCCGACACGAAGGAGGGGCGCCCACGGTAGGCGCCCCCTCCAGGCCCACCGTGGACGCCCCATGCGGCGTCCCAGCGTCGTCAGCAGCTGAGATCGACGTAGACCGTCTTGCCCATCACCGTGGTGACGAGGTCATCAGCGGCGCCGGGTGCGCCGGAATCGGTGCGCGAGTACGTCTGACCGGGGCGCACCGCAACGACGGTGCACTGCTCGCGCTGCAGGTCGCCGAGGCGATTCACGATGACGTCGTAGCCGCCCTCTTGCAGCTGGTTGATCGTGGTGTCGACGGACGACGGGCCCGCCGGGGCTGCGTTCGCGGTTGAGGTCACTCCGAGCGTCGCCACGGCCACTGTGGCGAGGGAGGTGAGAAGGAAGTCCTTCATGATCCTGCCTTTCTGGTGCGAGTGACGGATTCGGTTGTCCTGCAATGGTTCCGCCACTTGAATCGTCCGTCGCGCGCAGCGATGCGAGTCCAGTAACCCACCACTGCAATCGCGATCGGGTTCGGTGACGCACTACTTAGGATCGCGGCGAGCGGATACCGAGTGCTGGGCCGACGTCACTGCTCGCGACGGCGTACCAGGTTCGCGAGCTCCTCGCGGCTGTTGGTTCCGGTCTTGGCCATCGCACGGAATACGTGGCTCTCCACCGTGCGCACCGAAAGCGTCAGCCGCTCGGCGATGGCGCGATTCGACAAACCTTCGGCGATCAACATGGCGATCTCACGTTCACGTTCGGACAGCGGCAACTCCTCGCTGGACTCGAGCAGCGCAGGCGTACTCGCACCACCGCATTGTTGGGCCAGCGCGTCCGCCCGCGTCGAACAGCCCAACGCCGACCCACGCTGGCCGTGGTGGCGATACGCGATGGCTGCGTGTGCAGCGGCGTCCACGGCCGCGACCAGATCACCGATACTCTCGAAATCGCCTGACAGGATCGCTAATTCCGCGGCATCGGACTTCTGTAGGGCCTCGGCGAATCGGGCTGCGAGGCCGACGCGCGGCCCCTCGACGATCTCCTCGAGTTCGCGTAGCCGAGGCGCGCTGGAGTGATCGCCGAACTGGGCTGCGGTCTGCAGGCACATCACCTCTGCCGCGAACTGTCCATTGGCGTTGGCTCTTTGGGCTGCCCCCAACACGATCGAGACCGCCTCGCTGACGGCACCCTGACCGGCGGCCACCCAGGCATGGGTGAGGCTCCGCTCGTAGTCCAATGAGCGAAACGGCCTGCGGATCTCGTCGAGTGCGGCATACCCGGCAGCGGCCTGGCCGACCGCGCCACGGATGGCGAGCACGGTCGCGCGAGGGAAGTGGTAGCGGTATCCCCAACCGATGCCATGGCCGCTGGCGGACAGCGCAGGTGCCGCCAGTTCGAGCAACGACCAGGCGATGTCCAGCCGACCGGCGCCGAGTGCGGCCCGGCCCGCCACCGCATCGCCGAGCAGGTGCGCCGCACCGGGAAGATCAGCCGCCTGTTGGCGCGCCCGCTCGGCAACGTCGACGGCTTCCCGGACGCGCCCGGCCAACAGCAGGGCGCTGACGTGTGCGTCGGCGATGTTGAAACGCATCTGCGGAGCGTCGAAGGAGCGCGTCGCCACGGCATATCCCGCATCCGCCACGGCCACCGCTTCGGCGGTGCGCCCGGAATCGGCAGCCATGGCCGCCAGAACCCAGGCGATCTCGGCGTCGACGACGGCGGGAAGCTCGTCCAACGCAAGGTGCTGCGACACCTGCGTCGCCGTGGCCGGCTGGTCCAGCGCAAACCAGTACACCGTGAGGAAGGCGTCGATGTAGCTGCGCGCCTGCGGTGACGCGGTGTGCGACGCGTCGTCGATGAGATCCTTTGCGCGGGCGGGGTCGGCCAGCACCCACAGCATGTTGCTGGCCCGCAGGAACGCGAATCGGGCTCGGTCGTCCTCGGACAGCTCATTCATCCGAATCTCGGCGAACACCGCATCGGCCTCCTCACCGCGGCTCAGCCACGAGAGCGCATGCGCCCGAATGAAGTTCGCCTCGGGCCCAGCTCCGGCTCGGATCGCCGATTCCGCGAGCCGATCGGCGAGTGGCAGATCGGCCAGCCACACCGCGCCGTTGGCGGCCCGAACCAGCAGATCGGGATCCGGGGCGAGGTCGGAGTCCAGGATCAGGGTGGCGCGGCGGACCACGACCCGGACGTCGTCGCGGTCCTCTGCGGCGGCCAGTTCCGTGGCGACCAGCCCGCGCAGGCGCCGCAACCGAGTGGGCGCCGCACGCTTCCTGCGCACCTCACCGTAGAGCGGATGCGCTACGCGAACCTCGAGACCCGCGCCGCCCACCACGGGCTCGAGCCTGACCAGGCCGCGCGTGTCCGCCTCTTCGACCGCCGCCGCATCGGTGATCCGAGTCAGGGCCGACAGCTCGATCGGCTCACCGACGGCCAGCGCGTCGATCACGTCAGCGACGGGTGCGGGCAGATCGCCGATACGCGACTCGATGAGCTCGACGAGGCCCGGCGCGACGATCGGGTCGCCCATCCACCGCCAGTAACCTTCCAGTAGGCCGAGCCGGCCGTCGGCGACCTCCTGCTCGACGATGTTGCGCAGATAGAGGGCGTTGCCGCCACTGAGGTTCCAGAGTCGCTCCGCGGCATCCGGATCCACCGGCCCACTCAGCGTGGCGGACAGCAGCGCGGCGGAACCGTCGAGCGACAGCGGCTGCAGATCGAGTCGTTCGCAGTGATCGCCTCGCCAAATCTCCTGTACCGCAGCCGGAATCGGGTCGTCATCGCGCACCGTGAGCACCACCCTCGCGGCGCCGCGGTGCACGATCTGCTGGACGACGAAGATCGACAACTCATCGAGCAGGTGGACGTCGTCGACGACCACCACGACCTTGCGGCCCGCGGGCGCGGCCGTCAGCGCTTCGATCACCCCGCGCACCAACTGAACGGTGTCGACGGCATCCGAATGGGCCCACGCGGCGAAGGCACCCAGCGGAAGCGTCTTTGCCGAGGACGTCCCGACCACCCACCGACCTTCGCACCCACGCGAGATGGCGGCCGCCAACGCCTCACGTGCGATGCGACTCTTCCCCACTCCGGCCGTCCCACAGACGACGATGCCGGACACGTCCGAGGCCCCGATGACGGCCTCCACGGCACGCATCTCCTCAGAACGGCCGGTCAGCGGCCACGACATCCCCACCCCTGGAGCCTAGGAGTGCCGAATGGGCTGCGCTGGGCTTACGCCGGCATTGGTGGAAGTCGATCGGCCGTAGAACAATTCACGATCTGAACAACCCCGGGAGATCAGTGTGTCGGCGGCCTTCGTGAGCAAACTCTCGCCTGGGGCTTGCGGCAATGCCCGCGTCGTACCCCGAGATGATTGGCCTGAGCCAGACCAGCGGAGATGGAAGTCGTGGAGATGAGCGTAAACCGCTTGACTCACAAGGTCTTCGACCTCCCCGACCACCTCCAGCCCAGGTCTCGAGTAGTTCATCGCCTCCTTTCCGATCGGGCCGACGCCGAGCACGAGGCACCCAGTCTGAGGCGCCAGGAGGCGTGGACTGGGACCTCGAGCGCCGCCACAGGTATCACCTCGCCACCAAACTCACCGAACTCGGCGAAGGGGCGAAGAACTAGAAATGGGTCGAACCCTCCATTTAGTTGCCCGACTACGCACAATTGCTCGGCAAGCAATTGTTAGCAAAGTCGACACCCTAGATCGGGAGGTTCAATGGGGAGGCAGCTCGCCGTGAGATCGCGCCACCAGCCGCGGATTCA
>JAOPWT010000097.1 GCA_025965555.1 Mycobacterium sp. | reverse complement strand
ATGCGGCGACATGGGATCCATCCCTGGCAACGCCGTGACCCGTACGGCTGACGTGATCCTGGCGATCGGCTGCCGCTTCAGCGACCGTGTCACGTCGTCCTACCGGCCCGGGGTGACGTTCAGCATTCCCGACACCAAGCTGATTCAAATCGACATCGACGGGTTCGAGGTCGGCCGCAACTACCCGGTGGAGGTCGGAATCATCGGTGACGCCAAGACTTCGCTGCGGACACTGGCGAGCGTGCTGGCTGAGAAGAAGCCAGCCCTCGATTACCGCTCCACCGACTACTTCGCCGAACTTCAGGATCTCAAGGGGAAGTGGGACGCGCACCTGCGCCCCATGCAGACGACCGACTATCTGCCGATGACCAACTCTCGGGCCATGGTCGAGATCCGCAAGGCACTGCCCCGGGACGGCATCCTGGTCACAGATTCGAGCAACCCAGCCAACCAGGCGTTCAACGAGTTTCCGATCTACGGACCGAAGACCAACATCGTGGCCGGCGGCTTCTCGGGCATCGGCTTCGGGCTGCCCGCTGCGATCGGCGCACAGGTGGCACGTCCGGACACACCGGTGCTGGCCATGATCGGCGATGGCAGCTTCCTTCAGACCGGCACCGAACTCGCCGCGGTGGCGATGCTGGGTGTGCCACTGGTGGTAGTCGTCCTCAACAATGGCGGCTGGGAGGCCATCAAGGACCTCCAGATCAACCTCTTCGGCGAGGGACGCACGGCGACCACGAATTGGACGACACCCGACGGCAAGCCCTACTTCGCCGACGTCACCAACTTTGCGCGCTCACTGGGTTGCACTGCTGAACGCGTCGAGGATCCCGAAAAGCTCGCCGATGCCGTCGAGCGTGCCTTCGCGACACCGGGTCCCGTGGTGCTGGAGGTCATGAGCGCCCATGAGTTGCCCTGGACCGAAATGCATCCCACGGGCTGGTGGGACATCACGATTCCGGCCTACCACGGCGAAACGCGCGACGAGTACGTCAGCAAGCGCGGCTTCTGAGCCGGGAGGTCTAGCAATGGGCAACATCAAACTGGGTCTGAACCTCGAGTTCGCACGGCTGGAGAACCAGGGTTTCGATTGGGCAATGGACCAGGCCGCCGAAATCGGCTACAGGTACATCGAGCCGATGGTGCATTGGGGGCGCGAACTTCTCAGCGCCGCAGGCTACTTCCACAGCCGGTCGATGCTCGACGATCCGCTCATCCTGAAGAAGGCCGCCGACGACCGAGGTCTTCGGATCTCCTCGCTGTCAAGCCACGCCCCATTGGCCAAACCCGACGTCGCCGTGGAATACCTCCGTCAGTCGATTCGATATGCGGTTGAAGTCGGCGCGCCGATGATCATGGTCGACGATGGACCGACACCGCTCTGGACCACCGAGGACGAGAACTACACCTTGATGCGGTACACGCTTCAGGAGGCCGCCTTGGTCGCCGAACCGCGCGGAATCAAGATCGCGATCGAAACCCACGGGCCCTACACGGCCACGCCAGCGCGACTCGACAAGATCATGCACCTGATCGACAGCCCTGCTCTGACGATCAATCTCGACACGGGCAACGCCTACCTCAGTGAGAACGATCCGCACGAGTGGCTCGAGCAGATCGTCGGCCAGGTGACCCACATGCACGCAAAGGACATCAGCGTCGAGGATGCCCGCCGGTTGCGAGGCAAGGTCCGCGGCATGCTCGGCTGTGCTTGCGGTGAGGGCGTCATCGACTGGGGGCGCATCGTGAACACGTTGTCGAAGGCGGATCACGACGTCGTGCTGTCCGTGGAGTGCGGGAGTCTCGACGCAGCTCAAAAGAGCTTCGTCTATCTGCGGGACCTCATCGAGCGTGTCCAGGGCCCGCTCGGTTGACCGAACGCGTGGAACCAACTATGGGACAACGGCATCGATGGGAGAGGAAGTCGACATGACAGAAACCCCTCAGCTGACATGGGGCCTGATCGGCGCGAGTGACATCGCCGAGACGCGCATGCTTCCCGCACTGCGACGAATGAAGCAACGTGTTCTCGGGTTGGCCAGTGGCCATGCCGACCACGCCCGCGCATTCGCGGCACGCAATGAAATTGCCTCACCCGATGGTGATTACGACGTTGATTCCCTGCTTGCCGATCCGACCATCGACGCCGTGTACGTCTCGAGCACCAATGACCAACACTTGGCCCATGTCGTGGCCGCGGCCGCCGCCGGCAAGCACGTGCTGTGCGAGAAGCCGCTGTCGACCGACCTCGACAGTGCGCGACGCATCACCGCCGAATGCACTACGCACGGGGTCGTGCTCGGCGTCAATCACCACCTGCCCGCCGCCGGAACTCATCGAATGATCCGAAAGCTGGTGCGCGACGGCGCCATCGGTCGTGTGCTGTCAGTCAACGTGCGGCACACGTCACTACTCCCCGAACGGCTGCGCGGCTGGCGACTCGGTAATGCCCCGGGTGCGGGAGTGGTGATGGACCTGTCCTGCCACGACGCTTCGGTGGTCAATCCCCTATTGGGTACCCGCGCGTTGGAGACCAGCGCGATCACCGTCAAGCAAGGCCGGTGGGACACCCTCTCCGAGGATGCCTCCTCCGCAGTCATCCGGTACGAGGACGACGTCCTGGTCCGGCTGCACGATTCGTTCACCACGCCAAACACCCCGACGTACCTCGAAGTGCATGGGGATGAGGGAAGCATCGTCGCACCGGAAGTGATGACGCCGGAGCCGATCGGCGCGGTGCTCTTGCGCGACGAACGCGGTCAACGCGAGATCGAAGTGCCTGACCGAAGGCACACCTACGACATCACCCTGGACTGCTTCACGAGAGCGGTACGCGGTGAAGGCCGTCCCGTCGTGGACGGTCACGACGCCGTGAACGCGATAGCGGTATGCGCTTCGATCCTCGAATCGGCACGCACCGGCGTCCGCGTCTCCGTCGACTTCGACGTCCCGATCGTCCGGTGAACATCCAGGAGAGAATGCCATGACCAACACCATTTCCCATTGGATCAACAACAAGGCCTACCCGGGTGCCAGCGGCAACACCGCGCCGGTGACCAACCCCGCCACCGGTGAGGTCACCGGCGAGGTCGCCCTGGGCAGTGTCGAGGACGCCCGCGCCGTGATCGACGCCGCCGCCGCGGCGTTCCCCGCCTGGCGCGACACCTCGCTGGCCAAGCGCACCCAGGTGC
>JAOPWT010000087.1 GCA_025965555.1 Mycobacterium sp. | reverse complement strand
CCGTCGTCTCGCTCGACGGCGAGGCGACCGAGAAGGAGATCATCGCCTTCGCCCGTGAGCGGCTGGCCGCCTACAAGTGCCCCAAGACCGTCGACGTCGTCAAGGAGCTGCCCCGCAATCCCACCGGCAAGATCCTGAAGAAGGATCTGCGCCAGCCACATTGGGAGGCCGCCGGCCGCAAGGTCTGAGCTGGGTGCACCATGGTGGCGTGACGCCATCACTGGACGATCTGATCGACCGCCTGCACGTCGTGTCGTTGCCGATGCGAATTCGGTTCAGGGGCATCGACATTCGTGAGGTCGCGCTGATCGACGGGCCCGCGGGCTGGGGCGAGTTCGGTGCGTTTCTCGAGTACGGGCCCGACGAGGCGGCGCACTGGCTGGCGTCGGGTGTCGAGGCGGCCTACGTCGCGCCGCCGATCCCGCTTCGGGAGTGGATCCCGATCAACGCCACCGTCCCCGCCGTCTCGGCGGCGCAGGTGCCCGAGGTGTTGGCCCGGTTCCCTGGCGCGGGTACCGCCAAGGTCAAGGTGGCCGAGCCGGGCCAGACGCTGGCCGAGGACGTCGCCCGCGTCAACGCGGTACGCGAGCGAGTGCCCGTGGTCCGTGTCGACGCCAACGGCGGCTGGACCGTCGCCGAGGCGGCTGCCGCGTGCGCGGCACTGACGGCGGACGGTCCGCTGGAATACCTGGAGCAACCCTGCGCGACCGTGCCCGAGCTGGCCGAACTGCGTCGCCTGGTCGACGTGCCGGTGGCCGCCGACGAGAGCATCCGCAAGGCGGACGATCCGCTGCTGGTGGTGCGATCGGGCGCCGCCGACGTCGCCGTCGTGAAGGTGGCGCCCCTCGGCGGCGTCGCGCGACTGCTGGACATCGCCGGTCAGATCGACATCCCCATCGTCGTGTCCAGCGCCCTCGACTCGGCGGTCGGCATGTCTCGGGGGCTCTTGGCCGCGGCGTGCCTGCCCGACCTGCGGCACGCCTGCGGGCTCGGCACCGGCGGACTGTTCGTCGAGGACGTCGCCGAGGGAGTCGCGCCGGTGGACGGTCGGCTCCCCGTGGGAGCCGTGGTGCCCGATCCGGCGCGACTGTCCGCCTTGGCCGCGTCGCCCGACCGGCGCGACTGGTGGATCGAGCGGATCAAGATCTGCCATCCATTGATCTTGTAGCCACAGGCGCGCACACTGAGGCCTGGCCATTGACCGGGGGGTCAAAATGGGTGGCTTTCGTGTTGGCTTGATGGATCCGATCATCGCGGCGCGTCCAACGGTGGACAGCTTCACCAGGGCGTCCTATCTCAGCGCAGTCGCGAGTCGTGTGGACTCGTTCTGGGTGCCCGATCACTTGAATGCCCTCTTTCCGCGCTCACTGTGGAAGCCGAAGTACTGCGGCGGCGCGAAGGTCCTGCCGACCGCGGACGCCTATCTGGAGCCGTGGACGATGCTCGGCCACCTCGCCGCGCGCAATCGCGTGGGGCGCCTGCGACTCGGCGTGGGTGTCACCGACACCGGTCGGCGCAACCCGGCGGTCACCGCGCAGGCCGCCGCGACCCTGCACCTGCTGACGCGCGGCCGCGCGATTCTGGGCATCGGCACCGGCGAGCGGGAGGGCAACGAGCCCTACGGCGTGGACTGGTCCAAGCCCGTCGCACGGTTCGAGGAGGCAATGGCCACGATCCGTGCACTGTGGAACTCCAACGGCGAGTTGGTCAATCGTGAATCGCCGTACTTCCCACTGCACAATGCGCTGTTCGATCTGCCGCCGTACCGCGGGCGGTGGCCGGAGGTCTGGATCGCCGCGCACGGGCCGCGAATGCTTCGCGCTGTCGGGCGTTACGCAGACGGCTTCTTCCCCGGCTTTCCGCATTCGCCGCAGGAGTACGCACGACGACTTGAGGTGGTGCGCAGCGCAGCCTCGGGCGCAGGCCGCGATCCCATGGCCATTACGCCGGCACTCTGGATGACCGTCGTGACGGGTCGCAGCCGCAGCGAGGTCGACGAGGCGCTGGAGTCGGAAGTGATCAGGGCGACCGGACTGCTGGCGACCGACGAGTTCTACGCCGAGCACGGAGCGCAGCATCCCTTGGGCGCAGGATTCGGCGGCGCGCAGGACATCCTCCCGCAGGACATGGACGAGCAGACGGCGTTGTCGCACGTCAAGGCGGTTCCAACGAGTCTCCTCCGGGCAATGATCCTCAACGGCACGCCAGAGGAGGTCCTCGAGCAGGCTGCCGAATGGCGCGATCACGGTGTGCGGTATCTGGTGCTGGTCAATGCGACACCCATGCAGCGCAGCTTGCGCAATGGCCTGGCCGCGATGCCGGCGTTCACCAGGATCCTGCACCGCCTCAAGAAACTCTGATGTCCTGATCCGAGGGGTCCCTGGCATGGACGCCATGGGTCGCGGCCGTCGACACTGATGTGGTGAAGCAATCGGTGGTACTCGTCGGGTTCGACGGCGTGCAGGCCCTCGACCTGGTGGGCCCGTTCGAGGTCTTCACCGGCGCAACGCTGTGCCTCGCAGGAAAGGGCAGGCACGACGACGGCTACGAGGTGACGATCGCCGCCGCCGACGGGCAGTCGGTCAGCACCGGCACGGGACTGGAGATCGTGGCGAAGCCGCTGCCCGATCCCCGCAAGGCCGTCGACACCGTCGTCCTGCCCGGCGGTTTCGGTACCGACGCGGCACGCCGCGACGAGAATCTGATCGCCTGGATCCAGACGGTGTCGGGGAACGCGCGACGCGTCGTCAGCGTCTGCACCGGTGCATTCCTGGCCGCGCAGGCCGGTCTGCTCGACGGCTGCCGGGCCACCACGCACTGGGCGTACGCCAACCAGCTCGCGACTCAATTCCCCTCCATCACAGTCGATCCCGAGCCGATCTTCCTGCGGAGCTCACCGAAGGTGTGGACCGCCGCCGGTGTCACGGCGGGCATCGACCTCGGGCTGTCGCTCGTCGAGGACGACTACGGCACCGACGTCGCGCAGACCGTGGCCCGCTGGCTGGTGCTCTATCTGCGCAGGCCGGGCGGCCAGACACAGTTCGCCGCGCCGGTGTGGATGCCGCGTGCCAGACGCGAGCCGATCCGAGTGGTTCAGGAGGCCATCGAGTGCGAACCCGGTGGCGCACACAGCGTTCCCGATCTGGCCCGCCGCGCCGCCATGAGCCCGCGCCACTTCACCCGCATCTTCACCGACGAGGTGGGCGAGGCTCCAGGCGCGTACGTCGAGCGGGTGCGGACCGAGGCCGCCAGACGTCAACTCGAGGAGACCGACGACACCGTCACCGTCATCGCCGGCCGGTGTGGCTTCGGCACCGCGGAGACGATGCGGCGCAACTTCGTTCGGCGCATCGGCATCTCACCCGACCAGTACCGGAAAACGTTCGCCTAGAGGAGAAATCATGCAGATCGCCATCGTCCTGTATCCGGGCTTCACCGCCCTTGACTTCATCGGCCCCTACGAGGTGCTGCGCAATCTGCCCGAGGCGGAGGTGCGCTTCGTCTGGCACCAGCCGGGCCCGATCACCGCCGACTCCGGTGCGCTGATCGTCGGCGCCACCCACTCGTTCGACGAAACACCCTCGCCCGACCTGCTTCTGGTGCCTGGCGGCATGACGACGTTCGAGCACGCCCGCGACCAGAAGTTACTGGACTGGGTGCGCAAGGTCGACGCGGGCACGACGTGGACGACCTCGGTGTGCTCGGGATCGGTGATCCTGGCCGCCGCCGGTCTGCTGCAGGGCAAGCGCGCCACGTCGCACTGGATGGCCGTGCCGACGCTGAAGGCGTTCGGCGTGACGCCGGTGAGCGACGAGCGGATCGTCACCGAGGGCAAGATCGTGACCGGAGCCGGGGTCTCGGCGGGCATCGACCTCGGGATGTGGCTGGCCGGCCAGATCGCCGGCGAGGCCAAGGCCAAGGCCATCCAGCTGGCCATCGAGTACGACCCGCAGCCTCCCTTCGACTCCGGCCACCTCTCGAAGGCGTCGGCTGCCACCAAGGCCGCCGCCGCCGCGATGATGTCGAAGGATCTGATGAAGCCCGCCCAGTTGAAGGCCACCACGCTGCTGCTGTGGGAGCAGGCGATCCGCACCGCCCGCGGCCGCGGCAAGAAGCGTCACCCCGCGATTTCGGTGCGCTGAGCCGCGCTGAGCGCGGTTAAGCGCGCACAAATCGCTCCAAGTAGGGTCGGCCGGGTGAATCTGGCGTACGACGACCGCGGCTCGGGGGAGCCCGTCCTGTTCATTGCCGGCCGCGGGGGAGCGGGTCGGACCTGGCACCTGCATCAGGTTCCCGCCTTCCAGCGGGCGGGCTACCGCGTCATCACGTTCGACAACCGCGGCGTCGGCGCCACCGAGAACGCGCAGGGTTTCACTACCGAGCAGGTGGTCTTCGACACCGCGAAGCTGATCGAGAAGCTCGACGCGGGCCCGGTGCGCGTCGTCTCGGTGTCGATGGGGTCGTTCATCGCCCAGGAATTGATGCTGGCCAGGCCCGATCTGGTGTCTGCGGCGGTGCTGATGGCGACCCGCGGCCGCGAGGACCGCACCCGCGAGTTCTTCAACTCAGCCGAGTACGAGTTCCTGCAGACGGGTATCGAGTTGCCCGCGAAGTACGACGCGAAGACGCGACTGCTGGAGAGCTTCTCGCCCAAGACGCTCAACGACGAGAACGCCGTCCGCGACTGGATCGACATGTTCACGATGTGGCCGACGAAGGTG
>JAOPWT010000043.1 GCA_025965555.1 Mycobacterium sp. | reverse complement strand
CCGTTGCCGCCGAGGCGTCGGGCATCCCGTGGCTCGCGTTCTGGCCATACTTCCCCTTTCTCCGGTCGCCCGGCATCCCCCCGTTCGGTCCGGGGCTTCGACCATGGCCCGGAGTGGCAGGCCGGATTCGCGACCGCCTGCTGGATCCGGTCGTCACCGGCCAACTGACCACGTTGATGTTGCGGCCGGTAAATGCCCTTCGAAGTGACATCGGTTTGCCACCAGCAGATTCCGTCGACGACGTACTGCGGCGCGCCCCGTTGATGCTGGTGGCGAGCTCTGCGCCGTTCGACTACCCGCGATCGGATGCCGCGGGTCGACTGCACATGATCGGGCCGTGTGAATTCGATCCGTCACCCGCTGGCGATGCGGCCTGGCTCGACGACGTCGAGGGACCACTGATCCTGGTGACGATGTCGTCCGAGCGCCAGGGCGACGTGGCGTTGGGTGTCACTGCCCTGGCGGCGCTCGCCGACCAGCCGGTGCACGTCGTCGCCACCTTCCCAGCCGGGGTGCCGCCGGGAATCGTCTTGCCTGCCAACGCCTCAGCCGTCCAGTTCGTATCGCATGCCGCGGTTCTGGGCCGGGCCGTCTGCGCCATTACTCACGGCGGCATGGGCGGCACGCAGAAGGCACTGGCGAGGGGTGTGCCGGTCTGTGTCGTCCCGCACGGCCGCGACCAGTTCGAGGTCGCAAGGCGCGTGGAGGTGGCCCGGTGTGGGACCTGGCTCCCCCCGCGTCGGCTGACGCCATCGCGGTTGAAGGCCAAGGCGTTGCAAGCGATCTCAATGACCGAGGGGGCTCGACGCGTCGCGGAGGGGTTCGTCGCCACCGGCGGCGTCCGACGCGGTGCCGACGTCGTCGAGAGCCGGTTGCTGACGGTCTAGACGAGTCCGCTCGGACCGGATCGGCACCACCGACGCCGCCAGCGCACCAATGCTGGTCAGCGCCAATAGCTGCAGGCCCCACGCGTGGCCGATGTAACCGTCGACCGAACGCCAGGGGTATTGGCTGAGCACCGCGCCCGCCAGGATCATCCCGAAGGCGCTGGCGCCGAGCGTCAGCGCGTCGGACAGCCTGGCTCGCGACCGCAGCAGGTAGCGCAGTCCGATTGCGGCGCCGACGACGGCGATGCCGACGACTCCCGAGACGAGGTATCCGACGGCGAGCACCGCCGCGCCAGCGCCGGTCGAACCCGGCTGCCACGGGCGGGCCGGTTCGGCAGGCGCGGATCCGCGACGGACGGGGAGGAACGCGAGCAACAGAAGCAGCGGGAGCAGAGCAAGACCGCCGAAGAGGCCCACGCGGTAGGTCGTGTTGGAGGCGAAGTCGAGCGTGATCGTGCCCGACGTGCCCACGGGAAGGACCCAGCCCTGCTGCCAGCCGTTGACCGTGATCGCCTTGAGTGCGGTGCCGTCCGCCGAGTGCGCCGTCCAGCCGGGGCTGATGCTCTCGGGCACCACCAGCACGCGCTCCGCGTCCGACGGGGCCACCTCGACGCGGCGGTGATCAGCCTGCCATTGCGTGGTCTGCGTGGGAGTCATTGGGGCGCTGGGCAATATCGCCGCCAGCGGTCCGGCCAACTGCACGCCGTCGGCGACGAATGCCGGGCCGGGGCTGATCACCAGCTCCTGCTCGCCGGCGGGCAGTGCGATGGTCCGCGTTCCACACGGTTTGGCCGCGACGGGTTCACCGTCCAGTAGAGCGCCGACGGTGGTGGTCACCGAAGTCTGGATGAACTGTCCGGCAATGCCGATGATCGGGCCCTTGCCGCACGGCAGCGCGATCGCACGGGCACGGTTGCCTGTCCCGTCGGGCGCGGCGATTGGGGAGCCGCTGCCGTCCAGCGCGGTGACCTCCGCCAGTCCTGGCGGCTTGACCTGATCGAAACCGAGTGCGGTGCGGTCGATCACGTCATTCCAGTCGAGGATCGAGATCTTGACGGTGTCGGTCACGCGAGGGTTCAGCGGCACGGTCTGCGCCCCGTTCGCTTCCAGCGGTCGCACCTGCGGACCATCGCCGAGATCGATGGCGACGATCGTGGGGTGTGCGGGTAGCTCGGACGGACTCGGTGTCAGCCGCAACGCGGCGACCTCGGCAGGCCGGGGCAGCTTCAGCGTCAAATTGGCCGCCGTGCGGTGCTGCACGATGTTCTGCGGGGCGGTCCAGGAGGTCCGTGGGTCGCCGTCGCCCGCCGCGTAGGCGGAGCCCAGCACGTCGATCACGTCGGCGTCTCCCAGCGTGCGGGCGGCCCCGGGTTGGGCGATCAGGTCGGTCAGGTTGGGCCCCTGCCGTCCGCGCACCCACACCGTCGGCGTCACCGCCATGGCCTCCGGCACCGACAGCGTGCGGCTGAGGTTGACCGGCTCCTCGGGCGACAGTGCCATGCTCGCGGCGCAACGCACTCCGTCGGGGCCGTCCGCGCAACCCGGGCGGCCGAGCAACTCCGAACCCAGATCCCACTGTGCGACAGTGGAACCCGGCGGTGGCGCGGGAACGTCGACGGTGTGTCGGAGGTTGACCGGCTGGGCGAATCCGGACGCGTCGTACTGCGTGATGGTGAAGTCGGTGATGCCGAACTGCACGCCGGGAGAGCCGTCGTCGGTCGCCACGGCGGTGAAGCGCACCCATGGCGTCTCGCCGATCGGGAGCGCCGCCGACAGCGCCTTGCCCGCCTGGTCGAAACGCAGCGTGCTGGTGCCGGTGGCGGTCGAGACCTCGATGCGTCGCACCTGGGCACCGACGGCGGTGGCGCTCGGCGTGATGGTGAACGCGGCGTTGGCGATCGGGTGGTCGAAGTCGACCTGAAGCCATTGGCCCACAGCCGATTGCAGCGAGTTGGACACCCAGCTGGTCGCGGGGTCACCGTCGATGGCGGCCGCCGCACCCGCCGCTGGCGCCACGTTCGGAAGCGCGGTGGAGTCCGCCGCCGAACTCGACACCGACACTCGGCCACCCGGCCACCGTCCGTAGACGGGGGTGGCATCGCCGGCGGGGTAGTCCATGACGCGGTTGAACGTGTTCCGCGTATCGCCGGGCGCCCGCACCGCCGACGAGTGGTCATCGACGCGGCCGTAGTCGGTCTCGCGGGCCACCGGGCTGTCGGTGACGGTGACGACGGGCGCCTGCAACAC
>JAOPWT010000029.1 GCA_025965555.1 Mycobacterium sp. | reverse complement strand
GGACTTGAACCTGCAACCTGCGGTTTTGGAGACCGCTGCTCTGCCAGTTGAGCTACGCCCCTTCACGGTTGGCAGGCCAACCTGCGTGCCGGGGCCCTACACAATTGACGCGCTCCCCGATCGGCCGATCTGTAACCGACGGACAGCGCGCTTGATTGGGCAAAACCCCGAGGACCGAGTGTACATCGGCCCTGTTCCGAGTTGCTAATCCTTGGCCGCGGTCCGCATGACCTGGCCACTTTCGGGATCCCACTGGACCTGGATCGAATTGTCACCTTCGTGACCCATCAGCGTGGTGAACGCCTCCAGCACGATCTCGTTCTTTTCGTTGACGCAGACACTCCGCGTGACGACGATGTCCGCCCCGAACCGCTCGACGACCGACTGGATCTCCAGCGACGCGGTCAGTGTCTCCCCGACGACGAGTGGCTTGTGGAAGACGAACTTCTGATCCACCTGGACGATCTGCATGGTGGTGAGTCCGACGTCGACCTTGCGGAAGAAGTCCTGCTGCACCAGCAACGCGAGAATCGACGGAAAGGTCAACGACGCGATGATGTTGTCGTGGCCGAGTTCGGCGGCTGCGTCCTCTTCGAAGCTGGCCGGATCGTCGGCCTTGATTGCCCGGGCGTACTGACGCACCTGTTCGCGGCCGATCTTGAAGCTTTCGGGGTAGTGGTGAACCATCCCCAGCACATCAGCCTTGAGCGGCACCTCTACGCCAGCTTCGCGGTCGCCGTGGCGCGGCCGAAGATCTTCTTGCCACCGGTGGTGGCCGAGAGCGCAATGACGATCGACTTCGACTCTGCATCAACCGATTTCACGCGTCCGTTGAAGACGATCTCGGCGCCGACGCCGTCGTTTGGCACGGGCACGACGGCGGTGAATCGCACGTTGTACTCGGTCACCGCGGCCGGGTCGCCGATCCACGACGTCACGTAGCCGCCACCCAGGCCCATGGTCAACATGCCGTGGGCGATCGCGGTGTCCAGACCGACCTGCTTGGCGATCTCGTCGTCCCAGTGGATGGGGTTGAGGTCCCCGGACACGCCTGCGTAGTTGACCAGGTCCATCCGGGTCAGCGGAATGACCCGTTCGGGAAGCTCGTCACCGACCTTGACCGAGCTGAACTCACGTAGCGCCATCTGAAAAGCCCTCTCCGGTGTCGTCTGAACGACCCGCCAAGGTCGTGTACGTCTCTTGTACGGCCTCACCCTTGTCGTTGGTGATGATGTTCTTCGTGACGATGATGTCGGTGCCGTGCGCCTGCCGATATGCGTGCACGTAGACGTCGCAGTACAGGCGGTCGCCCACCTTGATCGGCAACAGGAACTTCAACTCTTGGTCGACCTGGACGATCTGGGCGTCGGTGATGCCGATGTTGGCGTTGGCGAAGAAGGACGTCTGCGCCTGATAGCCGAACACCGAGATGAAGGTCAGGGGTGCAGGCAGCGAATCGTGGCCCAGATCCGCCGCGGCATCCTCGTCGAAGTAGACCGGATCCTCGTTCTTGACGGCGACCGCGTACTCGCGGACCTTCTCGCGCCCGACCTCATAGAAGTCGGGGTAGCGATAGTGCATCCCGATGATGTCTGAAGACAGCGGCACGGATTCAGTTCCCTGGTCGGTCAACCCCGAGCCGAAGCCCGCGGTCGTCCGCTAGCGGGATTCCTTGTGCGCACGGTGCGTCCCACAGTTCGGGCAGAACTTCTTGAGCTCCAGCCGATCGGGGTCGTTACGCCGGTTCTTCTTCGTGATGTAGTTGCGGTGCTTGCACACCTCGCACGCCAAGGTGATCTTGGGCCGTACGTCTGTACTGGAGGCCACGTCTGTCGTCCTTCTTCATTCACTTGCGTTGTCGTCTTGTAGCGGTGGGGGGGCTCGATCCCCCGACCTCACGATTATGAGTCGTGCGCTCTAACCAGCTGAGCTACACCGCCATGTCGGGCACCACACCACGGCCACAGCTTCTCCCGTCGCTGCGCTCGCCCCGGTGTCCACCGAGCCCCCTAACGGAATCGAACCGTTGACCTTTTCCTTACCATGGAAACGCTCTACCGACTGAGCTAAGGGGGCAGTCGCCTGCGGTCACGCCGCAGGGCCTTAAAGAGGGTACATTCTCCGCGCTGGCCTCACCAAACCGCTTCGCGGACCGGCCGCTACGGGGGAAGAGAAGTGCCCTTAGTCTGGGGCCATGGCCAGCCCAACCGAGCAGGACCGTCTGTACTTCAAGCAGCTGCTGTCCGGCAGCGACTTCGCGGCGAACGACGTGATCGCCCAGCAGATGCGCAACTTCGCCTACCTCATCGGCGATCGCAAGACCGGCGACTGCGTCGTCGTCGATCCGGCGTACGCCGCCAACGATCTGCTCGACGCGCTGGAGTCCGACGGCATGCATCTGTCGGGCGTGCTGGTCAGCCACCATCACCCCGACCACGTGGGCGGGGCGATGATGGGCTTCGAACTCAAGGGCCTGGCCGAACTGCTGGAGCGGGTCAGCGTGCCGGTGCACGTGAATACCCACGAGGCCGACTGGGTCTCGCGGATCACGGGCATCCCGCTCGGCGAGCTGACCTCACACGAGCACGGCGACAAGGTGGCGGTCGGCGACGTCGAGATCGAGCTGCTGCACACCCCCGGCCACACTCCTGGCAGTCAGTGCTTCCTGCTCGACGGTCGGCTGGTCGCGGGTGACACGCTGTTCCTGGAGGGCTGCGGACGCACCGACTTCCCTGGCGGGAACGTCGACGACATGTTTCGCAGCCTGCAGGCGCTGTCGCAGCTGCCGGGTGATCCGACCGTCTACCCCGGGCATTGGTATTCGGCGGAGCCCAGCGCTTCGCTGTCGGAGGTGCGGCGTACCAACTACGTCTACCGAGCAAGCAGTCTCGATCAGTGGCGCACGGCGATGGGCGGCTGACGAAGTCGTTCGCGTGATCGGAAGTAGCGCGTTGGCTGACAGCCTGCGCTAAGTTCGGTGCGCAGCGCCCTCGGGGCGCAGGATCGGGGAGGACCCTGCGATGACGACACCGCCGACACCGGCAGACTGGTATCCAGACCCCGAAGACCCAACTGGCCTGCGGTATTGGGACGGCACCGGCTGGACCGAGCACCGCGCTCCGGCCGTTGCGCCCCCGGCCCCGGAAGAGACGCCCGCCGCGGAGACTCCTGCGGAGACTCCCATCGCACCGGCCGACGAGTCTCCAGCCAGCGAACAGGCCACCTCGGTCGTGCCGCTGCCCGACCAGTCGACGAACGTGTTCTCCACGCGGCCAGCGGAACCGGAGCCGGAACCCGAGACGCCGCTGGGCGGAGCTCACCGCGCCGCCGACGCCCAGCAACAGGAACCCAGCCAGCCATACGACACGCACCCACCGACGTCGTACGAGCCTCCATCGCACGACCCGGCACCGTGGGACGCGCCGCTGCCGCCGTGGGATGCGCCCTCCGCCGAGCAGCCGACGTACCCGGAGCAACCGACGTACCCGGAGCAGCCGACCTACGCCCCCCCACCTCCCCAGTCGTTCGAGCCGGCCTCGTTCACCTCGCCACCTGGACCGCCTCCCGGTATGTATCACCCGCCGACCGGCCCCTCCGGCGAAGGACCCAACAAGAAGTTGGTCATCGGCATCCTTGGCGGCGCAGCGGTGATCCTGCTCGTCATCGTCCTGGTGATCGTCTTCGTCGAGATCCGGCAGAACGAGCCGTCCGTCACGTCGCAAGGGTCCGCGTCGTCTGAGACCTCGACGGCGTCGAGTGGGACCTCGACGAAAAGTTCGTCCGAGTCTTCGACGGCCGAATCGCCGACACTGACGCCGCCGCCCACCGGCGCCGAGGGCAGCGACGGCGACTACACCTTCTCGGTCGCGGGCACCGAGACCGGTGACACCATCACCTCCAACGTCAGCGACGCCGTTCAGACGACCGCGGACGGCATGTTCTACGTCGTCTACGTCAACGTGTCGAACACCGGCACCTCGCCGCTGACGTTCGTCGCGACGTTCCAGCAGCTCAGCGCCGCTGGACAGACCTTCCCACTCGACGACGAAGCCACCGCCTTCCTCGGTGGCACCATCGCCGAGGTCGCCCCGGGCGACAAGGTCGAGACACCGCTCGTCTTCGACATCCCGGTCGGCACCACGCCGGACACCATCCTGTTGCGGGCCGATCCGGCCAGCCCGGGGGTTCAATTACCTCTGCGATAGTCCGGCTGCACGACTGATTCCGTCGACGGGTCGATTGCAATCTCAAGTATCCGTCGCGATTTGCCAGAAAGATGAGCAAATCCGTAGACATCTTTGCGCCGGGTTGCCAGACTTGACTACAACGCCGTCAATTTGCGCGTGGTCGGGGGTTGATCGTGAAGAACGTCGTGTTGTGCTTTGACGTTGGCGGGGACAGCAGCGCCACGGAATTGATCGGTTTGCTTGAGCAATCCGACCGGCAGGTCACCTGGTATCACGGCGACGCGGTCGGCCGATGGCAGCGCGATGCGTTTCTCGGGGCGCGCACCGCGATCGAGACGGCCTACGAGTTCCTCTCGCGAACGTGGCAGCCGGGGGACGGCATCTTCGTCTTCGGCGCGGGCCGCGGCGGGTACTGCGCCCACGGGTTGGCCCGGCTACTCGGCACTGTCGGCGTGCTGCCGCCGATGTGGCACGACCTCCTCGACTTCGCCCTGGATGCCTACGCCATCCCCCGAACGAACCGGACCACGCGGGACTGGTGGCGGGTCAGGCAGTTGATCGGAGATCTCAACGGCGGCATCGACATTGCCGTCCCCGTCACGTTCCTCGGCACCTGGGACGCCACCGGCGCGCCCGGCCTGCCCACCGTCCTCGGTGACGCAACCGCCAACGTCGAGACGGCACGGCACGCGCTGGCTCTCGACGGCACCGGACCCTCCCGCCAGATCGTGCCCGCGGCCGCGGATGGGGTCGAGGTGGCGTGGTTCCGCGGCGGCCACCGCGACATCGCCGGTGGGGCTGGCAAGTGCGAACCCCTGACCAGCATCGCCATCGATTGGATCCTCGACGGCGCACTCGTCGCGGGCGCACTCCTGGGTCGCGAATGCCATTGCGCCGCACCCGCCCCCGGCCATGCCGAGGCCCTCGCGGGAAGCGTGCACGGCATGGCGTGGCGCAAGCCGCCCGTCGACGCCTGCGTACACGCCAGCGTCGAGGTCTACCTGCAGGCGCACCCGGAGTACTGGCGGCGACTGCCGTCGCGCGTCGCGTGGGCCGACGCGGAGTGGATTGCCCGTGGTGAGCGACTCGTGGCCGCGAGCGCGTCTGCCCCACCCCCCACCTCGGTCGCCAGAATCACAGCCGAAGCCTCGTAACCAGGGCAGGTCCGGCACTTCGACGCCGTGCGCGGTAGCGTGTAGCTGGCCACTAGCAACTTTTGTGGCGCTTGAATACTAGCTGACGGCAAAGCGGCTAATGTCCTGAGCAAACACGGACGACAGGTGAGGGCGCAGTGGACTGGATCAACGATCGGTGGAGCGATCTGACCAACCTCGACTCCGGGGGCTGGCTGGCCATCGCCGCGTGGGCGGCACTGGTGTGCGGCCTCGCCGTCCTCGGGTGGGCCAATCGCCAGCTCAAGAAGAACCGCCAGCTCAGAACCGAGCAGCTCCGGCCACAGGTGACGATGTTCATGGAGCCGCACCCCTCCGACTGGCACGTCATCGAGCTGGTGGTGCGGAACTTCGGGCAGACCGCCGCCCACGACATCCGCTTCGAGTTCGTCAATCATCCGACGGTCGCCGCATACGAGGACTCACAGTTCGACGGGCCGCCCGAAGTAGCCGAGCTCGACCTTCCCAGCGAACTCCCATATTTGGCACCTGGGCAAGAATGGCGAACGGTGTGGGATTCAGCAATCAGCCGCGAGGAACTGGGCGGCGCCATCCGGGACCGGTTCGACGGTTCCCTGACCTACTCCGACCGGCCGCGTCCGGATGCCAAGGCGAAGAAGTCCGGCGTGTGGAACAAGCGGGAGACCTACGAGACTAAGTTCCGCCTGGACTGGACGACGCTCCAACCGGTGCAGCGCATCGAATTGATGACCACCCACGACCTGGCCAAGCGCGAGAAGCAGAAGCTCGAACTCCTGCGCAGTATGTTGACGTACTTCCACTACGCGTCAAAGGAAACCCAGCCCGACGTGTTCCGGGCCGAGATCGATCGGATGAACAAGGCTGTCGCGGAGACCCAAGATCGCTGGCGCACAAGGCAATTGGATCAGACCACCGAGCTGGACTTTCCCTGGATCCAGAACGGGGTGGCTGGCCGTCATTCCGCCCGCACGGGCTAAGTAGCATCGGCTCGAACCGCATTCAAGGGAGAGCCGATGACAAGCACCGTTGCTTATGAGCAGACCGAGTCCGTCGCCACGATCACGCTCGACGACGGCAAGGTGAACGCGCTGTCGCCGGCGATGCAGCAGAACATCAACCAGGCCCTCGACGTGGCGGAGAAGGCGGCGGGCGACGGCGAGATCAAGGCCGTCGTGCTGGCGGGCAACTCCCGGGTCTTCAGCGCAGGCTTCGACCTCAGTGTCTTCAGCTCCGGCGACGCCGCCGCTGCGCTCGGCATGCTCTCCGGCGGCTTCGAGCTGTCCATCCGGCTGCTGAGCTTCCCGGTGCCGGTCATCATGGCGGCGACGGGTCCGGCCATCGCGATGGGAT
>JAOPWT010000584.1 GCA_025965555.1 Mycobacterium sp. | reverse complement strand
GTCACCTGACGCCGCGCAGCAACTTTCCAGGCCGGGCACCGGTGTCGACGCCGTGGCGTCGGGTCACCACCCCGGCGACCACCGTGGCGTCGTATCCCCTGGCCCCCTGGATCAGGCGGCGTCCGCCGGCGGGCAGGTCGTACGCCATCCGCGGTACGTCCAGTTGCAGGGCATCCATGTCGATCACGTTGACGTCGGCCTTCTTGCCGACGGCGATCACTCCGCGGTCACCAAGTCCAAACAGCGCCGCGGTGTCCATGGTCTGCTTGCGCACCATGTACTCGAGGGAGAACCGTGGCCCGCGGCTGCGGTCGCGGGCCCAGTGCGTCAGCAGATAGGTCGGGTAGGACGCGTCGCAGATCAGGCCGCAGTGGGCGCCGCCGTCGGAAAGGCCCGACACCGCCGCCCGGTGCGAGATCATCTCGTGGATGGCGTCGTGGTTGCCGTCGGCGTAGTTGAAGAACGGCAGCATCAGCAACGCCGTCCCATTCGACTCCAACATCAGGTCGTACATCGTCGCCAACGGGTCCTCGCCACGACTGCGGGCGATCGCTCCCACCGTCTTCTCGGGGGTGGGCTCGTAGTCGGGCGGGTCACCGATCGCATAGAGGCTGTCGATGCTGTGCTGGATCATCGCGAAGAGGCCGTCGAACATCGGCACCCTCAGCGCGGGCAGGTCCGCTTCGGACAGGATCGCCGCGCGCACCGCGGGGTCGGCGAGACGCTCGGCGAGTTCCTCGCGGCCCAGTTCGGCCTTCAGCTTGCGGAACGTGGGCCGGTGGTCGAAGGCGTGATAGCCGGGGAACCCGAACAACATCCCGAACGGCCGCGCCGCGAACTGCGGGTGCACCGCGATCCCGTCGTCCATGGCGGCGCCGGCCAGGTCCAACTGCTTGCGCCACAGATCCGGCTTGCCCTGCGTCTGCACCATGGCGAAGGAGACGGGACGCTCTATCTCGGCGGACAGCCGGACCATCCAGTCGACCTCGCCGAGAAGCGCATACGGGTGCTCTCCGGCCGCGCCGTCCGGTGCCACCTCGAAGACCGCCTGACCGCCCGCCGCCATCGCCCGACCGAGACCGAACAGTTCGTCAGCCGCCGCGTACGTCCCCGGGACCACTTCGCCGTCGAGGGCACGGTGACCTTCGGTGCGAGAGGTGGAGAATCCCAGCGCGCCCGCCTCTACTGCTTCCCTGACGATGCGGGCCATGGCGGCGATGTCGTCGTCCGTCGCGGGTTCGTTGCGCGCACCACGCTCCCCCATCGCGTAGCCCCGCACCGCGCCGTGCGCGACCTGGACGCCGAAATCGACTGCCAGGTGGCGTTTCTCGATCGTGTCGAGGTATTCGGGGAAGCTCTCCCAGCCCCAGGTCATGCCCTCGGCAAGTGCGCTGCCGGGGATGTCCTCGACGCCTTCCATCAGCTCGATCAGCCACTGCTCCCGGCCCGGTCGAACTGGCGCGAATCCCACGCCGCAGTTGCCACTCACCACCGTGGTGACGCCATGCAGACTGGACGGCTCCAAGGTCTCGTCCCAGCTGACCTGACCGTCGTAGTGGGTGTGGATGTCGACGAACCCCGGGGTGACGATCCGGCCGGTCGCATCGACGGTTCGTTCGGCCTCGCCCTCCAGTCCGGCGTCGTCACCGTCCCGACGGCGGACCTCGACGATGCGTCCATCCTTGACGCCGATGTCCGCGCGGTACCGCTTGTCGCCCGTGCCATCGACGACGGTTCCACCGGTGATCGTCAGGTCGTACATGGCGTCTCCTCGCACGAGCATCCGCAGTCCCGATGTCCATCACTACTCCGCGGGCGCGATCGGCGGGCGCGAATTGCGGTGGTATCGAGCAGACTGCGGCAATACTGGCAGCGTGTTGATCGGCGTGATCGCGGCATTACTGGCCTGCTTTGGCTATGGGACGGCTTCGGTGCTGCAGTCCTACGGCGCGCGGGGCGCCGCCGCCGCGGACGCCGCGCGCGGAACCACCGACTCGGTCACCGCCACGGGCGCCCCGTCGCTGGGCGCCACCATCCGCGCCGCGCTGACGCCCGCGTTCCTCGCCGGCATGGCTCTCGATGGCGTGGGGTTCGTCGGAAGCGTCGTGTCGGCCCGGCTGATTCCGCTGTTCCTGTCCCAGACCATCATGAGCGCCAACCTGGTCGTGACGGCAGTGCTCGGGGTCCTCGTGCTCGGAGTCCGTCTGCGCACCCGGGACTGGGTGGCCATCGTGGTGGTCGTCGTGTCGCTGTGCGTATTGGGCCTCACCGCGGGTCACGTCGGTCAGGACGCGCCGAGCCGCGCGGTGCACGGAGGCGTGCTGGCGTTCTCAGTCCTGATGCTGCTCGTCGGGGTCGGCCTGATCCGACTGCTCGGCGCCCGCGCCGCAGTCGCGGCCGGTCTGGTCGCGGGTGTCCTGTTCGGGGCCATGGCTGTCGCGGTGCGCGTCGTCGACGGAGTCGATCCGCTGCGGCCCGCCGTGCTGTTGGCCGACCCGGCCGCCTGGGCGGTGGTGATCGCAGGCGTCGGCGGTTTCTACCTGTTCACCGTGGCGTTGCAGATCGGTTCTGTCACCGGAGCCTCGGCCGCGCTCGTCGCCGGTGAAACGGTGATTCCTGGAATCGTCGGCGTGGTGCTGCTCGGTGATACGTCAGCACCCGGCCTTGGCTGGCTGGTGGCGGTGGCGTTCGTCGGTGCGGTCGCAGGTGCGGTCGCGGTGGCGTTGTTCGGCGCCGCCGAAAATGCGGAGACGACCGAACCCACCGCGAGGACACGGTGATTTGCGGGATTCGCGCGAGATGGCGTTGGCCCGGCCCCGGCTATGTGATGCTTGCCGACTAGCGGGATCACCGCTGCCCGCCAAACCGCAACCGCATCAACCTGGAGGCGCCCCATGACCGAACACGAGGGACGCTGCACCGGCATTCTGAACAGGGGCCTGACTGCCGCGCTCTGCGCGCTCACCGTCGCCGCGGGCGGATTGGCGCAAGCCGGGGTCGCCAACGCAACCCCGCTGTTCAATGGCACCTACACCGCCGTCCAGAAGTCCCCCGCGGTGCCCGATCAGGTGAGTCTGTGGAACGTCTCGTCGACCTGTTTGATCCAGGGGTGCATCGCGCACGTCATCGCCGATTCGTTGACCGGCTTCGACATGATGTTCACCGGGTCGCAGTGGAACCGACTCGCATACCCTCAGCTCGGAATCTGCAAGGGCGCCAAGGTACCTGCCCGGTCGGCGTCACAAACTCTCCTACCTCGAGCCGACGGATCCCTTGCCGGCTCCGTGACGTCGACCGTCGACTGCGACGGTGCACCGGTCGACGTGTCACAACCGCTGACCCTCACCCCGTTGTGAGCCAAGCGCTGCCGTGTCGTGAAACTCCAATCATCGGAAGCCACTCCTGCTCCAAACTTCGAAGTGGGACTCGTGAGAGGAGAAGGCAATGAGCACACGCGTACACGCGAAGTTCAACGTCTCCGGCTGGGAGGAGACCCCCTTCGATGACGGGGTCGGCCTGTCCAAGCTGACCGAGGCGCTGGTCTCGAAGGAGTACTCGGAGGGGATTGACGGAACCTCCACGACGAAGTGGCTGATGGCGTACGCGTCAGACGAAACGACGGCGACCTTCGTGGGGATCGAGCGCATTCAGGGCACGGTCGACGGCCTGCGCGGCAGCGTGGTGTTACTTCACGAAGGCACGTTCGAGGGCGGTGCGGCCACGGCCACGCTGCGCGTCGTCTCCGGGACCGACCAACTGAACAACGTGACGGGAACGGGCACGTTCCGCGCGGACCCCGGCGGCTCGATCGAACTCGACATCGAGACGACCTGAGGTTCAGCGTCGAGACGACGACAGCCCCGAGCAGACGCGCCGCTGCGGCGTCGTAGCAGCTACTGGTGACTGCACACCGACCAAACCATGCCCATCGTCATATTGACGTTTCCGTCGAATGCTCCCGGGTACTCCGTTCGGAGGACAAGGAGGTCTCGAAAATGCCGGTTTGGGGATGGATTCTCATAGCAGCGGTCGTCGTGGTCGCGGTGGTGTCGGTGATCATTGCTGGCTCCCGGAGCAATCGAAAACGAAGTGAGGGGCTCAAGCAAAGGTTCGGCCCCGAGTACGAGCGGACCGTCGCCGCAACCGGCGATCAGATCGCCGCGGAGAAGGAGCTTGCCGCCCGGGAGCAGAAGCGGGACAAACTCGACATCGTCCCGCTGTCCGCGGAGTCACTCGGAAACTACACACACTCGTGGCGCGCCGTGCAGACGGCGTTCGTCGACGATCCGAAGAGTGCGGTCGGAGACGCCGACCGGCTCGTCAATCGCGTGATGTCCGAGCGCGGCTACCCGGTGGACGACTTCGACCGGCGCGCAGCCGACATCTCCGTCGACCACCCGACGGTGGTCGAGAACTATCGGGCTGCGCACGGCATCTACCTGTCGCAGGAGGCAGGCGCCGTTGACACCGAAGCGCAGCGGCAGGCGTTCGTCCACTACCGCGTGCTCTTCGACAAGTTGCTCGAAACCCACGAGGACACCGACAAGTCACAGGAGGCACACGCATGACCACGCAGCCGCACTTCAGGGACACCGACGGCGCGACGGGTGACGGGGACCAGCACCCGGTGGATCCCCAACGGGCGGACGTGGCGGCCGATCCGCATGGGCAGCCGACCCAACCCGCCGAACGGGACGAGAATTCGGGCGCCCGGACGACCGAGCCGCCCATGGCTCCTCGCGAAGAAGTTCCTCCCGTCGAGCAACCACGTGCCACCGAGCCGCGTCAATCATCGCCTCAATCATCAACGGAGGTATTACTTTTCGCCTCCGACGATCTGACGGCCCTGCGCGCGCGATGGGATGACGTGCAGGCCGGCTTCGTCGACGATCCTCGCAAGTGCGTACAGACCGCCGATGGATTGGTGTCGGACGTCGTGCACCAACTCGCCGACGGCTTCTCCCATGCTCGCTCGAAGTTGGAAGAGCAATGGGCCCGCGGCGAAGACGTCTCCACCGAAGACCTTCGCCAGGCGTTGAAGCGCTATCGAGAATTCTTCGACCGGCTGCTCGCGGTCTGACCACCACGCAGGAGCGAGCCCACGGCCGTCGACCCGAATCGGGGTCGGCGGCCGCGGCGTACTGCGCCCGTCGTGGCACGGTTGAATCGCCTGAATTCGACCGACATGTCACCGCTGCGCGATAGCCTCATGACGACCCGCGAAGGGTTGCTGGATGAGCAGTTGACTGCTCCCAGGCAAGCACCGGCGAGCATCAGCGTCGCCGAGAAGGGCAGTGAACGATGAAATTCAGCCAACTACTGTGCGGCGCGGCCGCCGTTGCTCTCGGCATGGCGTTCACCTGCGCGGCACCCGCGTACGCGGGTCCGGAGAATCAGCAGTGCGTGAGGCCCGACGGCACGCCGTGCCCGCCCATGGCGCCGGGTTGCGTGCAGGAGAACGGCCTGCCGTGTTCGGGAGCCCTGCCCGACATCAACGCCGCGTGCATGCAGAACCCGGTGGTCTGCCGATGGCTGATCGGCTGACGCGCTAAGCGCATCGCCGTCGACTAGCAAGTCTCGACGGCGACCGTCGCGCCGACGAAGGCGACGCTGGCTCAAGGCGCCGCGAACGGAATGATGCCGACGGGGTCGACGTGGGCGCCCGACACGAGATTGAGCACCAACAGCAGACCCGCGCCGGAACCACAACCAACCGATAACGGCCACCGGCGCAGTGAATTCGATCAGCAATGCGACGCCAACCTGCATGTAGCTGACCGCGTCGAAGTACGCGAGCTGGCATCCGGCGGCGGCGAGTAACAGCCGCGCCAGCACCTCGATTCGGGCGAATCGGTCGCCCCGTAACACTTTTCAGGTCTGTAAGGACCACAGTTTGGGCGAACGGCTGCGCACCGTGCGTCGAGCGTGTCGACTGGTTATCGGGTCGAGGTGGACGGAGCGCCGCATGGAGCAGCTGAGTTGGACCGACGACATGATGTTGCGCGCCGAACGGCCCGAAACCCCGATGCAGATTCAGATGCTGCTCATCTACGACCAGTCGACGGCCCCCGCAGGCCGAGTCACCTTCAAGCGCATCCTCGAGGAGATCGACGGCCGCCTGCACCTTGCGCCGACCTTCCGACGGCGACTGACGGAACTGCCCGGCGGGCTACACATGCCGTACTGGGTCGACGATCCGGACTTCGATCTCGAGTACCACGTGCGTCACATCGCGCTTCCCCAGCCCGGTGACTGGCGCCAACTGTGCATCCAGATCGCGCGCATCCACGGACGCCAGCTCGATCTCCGTCGCCCGCCATGGGAGCTCACGGTGATCGAGGGACTGAACGCCGTACCCGGCGTGCCGAAGGGATCATTCGCCATCTCGCTCAAGTTGCACCACTGCGTCGTCGACGGAATGGAAAGCGTCGAGTTGATGGCCGCCATGCACGACCTCGCGGCCGACGCCCCTCGCCCCGCGCCCTCGGCGCACCCGTTCAACCCTGGCGCGCTGCCCTCGACGTCGGAGCTGGTCGCCCGCACGGCGATCAACATCGCGCTGTATCCGCTACGAGCGGGCAAGGTGGTGGTGCCGAACGCCGTCAATGCGCTGCGTCACCTGCCGACGCTGCCGGGCGCGCTGGCCTCCGGCGTGGCCGCGGCGCTCACGTCCGGAAGCGGCTCAGTGTTCTCACCGGCCACGCGGTTCAACGGGTCGGCCACCCCGCACCGGGTGTTCGAGGCCCGCTTCCACGACCTCGCCGACTTCAAACGAATCAAGGCCTGCGTACCCAAGGCGACGATCAACGACGTGACGCTTGCCTATGTCGGTGGGGCGCTCCGGCACTACCTCGATGGACACGACGAGCTACCCGAGGAGAGTCTCGTCGCGGCCTGCCCGGCCTCCATCCGGTCCACTGACGAGCGCGGGGCGGGTGGCAACCGACTCTTCGGCAGACTGCACCCGCTGGGTACCTCGATCGCCGACCCACTCGAGCGGTTGGCGGCGATCGTGGAGGAGACCTCGGCATTCCGGGACAACGCCGATTCCGCGAGCAGCTCCCGCTTGATGGAACTCGTCGGCGTCGTGCCCACCACGTTGCTCGGGATGACCGTCAAGGCTGCCACCGCCATGCCGTTCTCCGCCCCGACCATCGCCAGCACCACGGTGAGCAACGTTCCGGGACCCACCGAGCCGATCTACTTCGCGGGTGCTCGACTCCAACTCGTCACCGGACTGGGACCACTGATCGGCGGCATGAACCTGTTCCACGTGGTGGCGAGCTACAACGGGACCATCTCGATCGGCGCGACCGCAGACCGCAACGCGCTACCCGACCCCGCCCACTACGCCGACTGCATGCAAGCGGCGTTCGACGATCTGCTCAGCGTCGCCGACAGCGCTGCTGTCATCGGACCCTGACCGTGGGCGGCGGCGTCAGCGCCGGTTGCAGGCGGTGCGGTGAAATGGTCTTCCCCCCGGCAAGGTCGTCGGCCAGATCAGCCGCCCAGCCGAGCAGACCGTCGACGTCGACGCCGTGTGGCACTGGACGATCGACCTCGCGCAGGCGACCGGATCCGCGCTTCAGCAGCGCGATCGCACCGTCGAGGTTGTCGCGCTGGACGTGGGTGATGCCGACCGCGAGCTGGGCCAGGCCCTGCCACAGCGGCCCTTCGTCGTCCGGGCGGCTCTTCCACGCGGCTTCGAGAACCTCGTGCGCGTGAAACGCCCGACCCTCGTTGAGCAGATCTTGTGCGTAGGAGAGGAATTCGACCGGGGACAGGTCGAGCTCGTCGGGAATGCGGGGCACGCCCTGGCTGCCCGGCGGAAGGAGGCGGCCCAAGACGTCGCGGGGCCGGCTGTTGCGGGGCCGGCCGGCTTCATCACGATCGCGCTCGGTCACCTAGTCATCATTGCCGACCCGGACAGAAAGTCAGAGCCATTACTCGACCTCTCTGTCGTGGTTGTTCAACGTGAACTCACAGCCCGTAGCGGAGCTTGACGCTGTGGTAGCGGTCCAACATCTGGATCCGGCGTGCGTCCCTGGACACCATCGCGGTATCGGAGGGCAGCGCGTCGAGCAGTTCGGATCGCTTCACCAACCGGGTTCGGAAGTGCGCGGCGTTCCGGCTCATCAGATTGCGGTAGGTCAGGTTGCCATTCGAGAAGCCTTGGGTGTCAAGCCAGTTGTGTACGCCGGGATCGTCGTGCGCGATCACCAGCCGGACCACGTCGTCGTTGTCGACCGTGGTGCGCGCGGGGGTGTAGCTCACCGGACGATGCAGGAAGTCGGTGCTCGCGGCAAAGACATTGCCCATGCCGAAGATCCAGAACCCGTCGTGGTTGTCCATCTCCACGATCAGGGCCTCGTCAGGCTTCAACTCCCAGATCATGTGTGCTGCCATCCGCCCGCGTTTGGCGTCGTCGTCGGAGGCGGCGGTCCGGTCGGGGGGAAACTGGTTCACGAACGTCGGGTCGCACACGCCATGGGAGTAGCTCCAGGAGTGCTCCGGCCAATCGTGCATCGCGCCGGTGAGGAACTCCCCCGCCCAGGCCATTGCCTCGACCATCCGCTCCGGTGCGGGTATCGGTCGTGGGCCGTCCATGCCGATCCTCTCGATCGACAAAGTCGTGGGCGTCTCGAACCATGCGTCGAAGGCTTCGCGGATGAACAATTTTCGGGAACCTGGAGTCGTGGGTAGCCAGTTCTCGGTGCGTTCCGTTCCGCCGACGTACAAGTCGAACGTGCCGTCGGGCCCGGCCTTGATCTGGTGGCCGAAGATGTTGGTCTCGGGCACGTCGCCGAAGGGCTCGTGCAGACTCGGCCAGTTGGTGCCGGGAATGCATTCGGGACGGGGACCCTGCACGGTGATGTTGAGCCACCTTGCCGTGCCGCGCTTTCCGCTGATCCGGTAGGCGTGATCGCCGTCAATCCAGGCCTGGCGGTAGGTGAAGTCAGCGACGTCACCGCCGAGCTTGCGGGTCGGCGTGCAGAAGGGATGGAACTGCGGATAGGCCGGATCCTTGGTCTCCAGCGCGAGATCAAACGCCTGACCAAGGTTCTGGGTGAGAAAGCGGAATGCGTCGGCGCGCAGTATGGGCGTGCCAGGATTGGCGTCCTTGAACACGTCGTCACCCGCGGATTTGAGTTGGTCGCAAAAGCGGTGCCACGCATCGCGCATCGCCTCATCCGCAGGTCCGTCCCCGTAGGCCATGCGTTCAGGCTCCCAGCCGCGCCAGGATTTCGGACACTCTTTGAGCTGCGCGCTCGGTAGCAGCGCGCGGCCCCTCCGCGGCAATGCGCGGGCCGACCAACTCGATGTCGAAGACACCCTCGTACCCGGCGTCGAGCACGTCGCCGATGATGCGGTCGAGCGGAATGACTCCGTCTCCTGGTACCGCGCGACATGGCGCGGTTTTGTCGCCCAGCACGTAGTCGCTGATCTGGACGAGACCGGTGATCGGAATCGCGCGCTGGAGAAGTGTTTTCAGTCCGCCCTCCATCCAGCAGGCGTGCCACTCGATGCAAAGACCGATTCCGGACAGCTCCGCCAACGTGATGGCGTCGGCAAGCGTGTGCACCATGTGGATGTCGGCAGTGAATGACGAAGCGTTCTCCACCAGGACGCCGACGCCCCGATCTGCGGCGGTCGCCACCAGGGGCGCGACGAGCGTCGCGAAGCGCTCGGCGGCGTCCTCCCAGCTCAGCCACCCCCGGCCGCCGGTCTGCAGATAGATCGACTTCGCCCCTAGCGTTACCGCAATGTCGATGGCCTGCAACATCTTCTGCGTCGCCGCTCCGGAATCGCGCTGCAAGTCAGGGTAGATGGCGAACTGATGATTCACCGTCTCGACGCGGACGTCGGACCCCTTCATCGCCTGCCTTGCCTCCTCCACCCCGCCATGGCGCATCAGCACCGGGGTCACCAATGTCGCGTGTCGCACACCGATGCGACGACAGTGTTCGACGAAAGCCGTGGTGCTCTCGTCGAGGAAGGCCACCTGATGTAGACCGACGCGCGCGTGCACGGCTACTTCCTCGACTCGATCTCGACACCGAAGCGCTCACGGAACGGCCTGAACTCCTCGTGCAGGGCGTCGAGGTCCTCCCCGATCTCGGTCAGCAGTGTCGTGGAGTAATGGAACTTGCCGTAGCGGTCGCCCTTGTTGTTGGCCAGGTAGCCGCGCATCGCGGCTTCGGCTTCAGTGCTCAGCTGCCGGCCGGCGAATTCGTAGTAGTTGCGAATGGTTCCGATCTGATCGGAGACGAAGTCCCGATAGCGGACGTGGAGGATGCGTGGATCGTCGACCATCGGGTTCGTCATGGTGTTGGCGATACCCGCCCGGGTCATCTCCAGGTGTTTCTTGGCTTCGGTCTGCAGGTCGATGGGACCGACCATGCCTTCGGCGATGTCGGCCATCATCATCGTCCGCGAAGCCGCCACCTGGACCGGATCGCGATGCAGCCAGACGAGTGTCGCGTCGGGATAGGCCTCGAAGAACTCCTTGAGCCGAAAACCGTGAAAACCCTTGAGCACCCAACGCTTCCGCGACCTGCGGTACTGGAACTGCTGCAACATCGCCTTGTGGATCCGGTACTGGGCCGCGGCGTCGGTCGGTAGGCCCTGAACCACTGCCTGCATGGGTACCCGCCACCACGCAGTCGGAGTCATCACGCGAAAGTCGAAGCCCCAGGTGCGTTCGTCCTCGGGCAGTCCGTCACCGAGCATGTCGTTGTAGGGATGGCTGTGTAACCACTTGGGCAGTTTGGCGTTGATTTCACGCCAATCGTCATCCGCGCGCGCTCGGCGCGGGTCGTCCGAGCCGCTGACGCCCGGCGGTGGCGACGGATACATCACCTCCCAGAACCTCAGGGCGCGGGCGTCGGGGTCAACGGACATCAGGGCGTGCATGAGTGTGGTGCCCGTGCGGGGTTCACCGGTCACGAACATCGGCCGCTCGATCGTCTCGTCGCCGATCGGGTGGCGTCTGCGATCCTCGAAGAACTCCAGCCGCGAGGTCAGCAGCCAATGGCACACTTCCGCGGCCTGCTGCCTGCCGTCGGCCTCCATGCCTGCGCCATTGAGCTGATCCACCGCAAGCCCGAAGCGTTGGGGAAGCGAGGCGTCGCCCCAGTCAAACAGCCCGGTCGCATCGCGTGCTCTGTCGAGCATCGCCTGCGCGTCGAGCATGTCTTCGGTTGCGGTGGTGGTCATTTGCCTCCGACCAGAGTGAGCAGTTCGTCCTCGGTCTCGCGCACCTTTTCGGCGGACCCGGCGCTGAAGGCGAGTCCGCCCATGCTGCCGTACTCCATCAGCTTGAACACCCGCAGGCCCGCGTCGCAGAAGCCCTTCATCCGCTGCGCGACCTGTTTCGGTGTTCCGCACGGGATGATGTCGCGGATCACTTGGGTGTCGACGTCTTCGCAGAAGCTGATGATCTTGTCTCGGGAGAGCTTGACGGGATCGAAGTCCATGATTCCGCGCCACCCGGGCCCCATCGGATGCTCGTAACCGAAACCACGAAGATCTTCCGCAGTGAGCATGAGCACGATCGACTTGACCAAGGGAGCCTCGAGCGTTGCCGTGATCTCGTCGTCGCATCCGATCAGGCACATCTGCGTGATTGCGGGGACGATCGCCATGGGGTCGCGTCCAGAACGTTCCGCCGACTCGCGGACGACGGCGAGCTTCGCGGCGTAATCCTCTGGCGTGAACGCGCCCGCAGGCCACCAGCCGTCGGCGTGCCGCCCGGCGATGCGCAGCATTCGCGGGCCGGCTGCCCCGATCCAGATCTGGGGGGGCTTGTCCCCGTAGGGCTCGGTGTCCAGTCGCGCATGCTCGAGGCGATGGAAGTTACCCTCGAAGTCGACCGGACCATCGCTGTCCCACAGCATCTTGATGACCTCGATCGATTCCTCGAACCGGCTGACCGGTTTCGCGAAGTCGAATCCGTAGGGCACGGTGTTCTCCAGTTCGCCTGAGCCGAGGCCGAGGATGAAGCGGCCCCTCGAGAGGTGATCGAGCGTCAGTGCCGTCTGCGCAAGCATGGCGGGATGCCTTCGTACCGTGTCGACGACCGTCGTGACGATCGGTGTGGTGGTCGTCAGGACCGCCGCCGCCGAGGCGACCGCCAGACCATCGAGGTGCCTGTGCGGCGAAGGTGAGACGGTCGCGAGATCGGTGAATTCGGGCGTCCAGATGGAATCCGGCCAGAAACTGACCATGTGGTCGGGCAGCCAGATGGAGTGGTACCGGCCCGAGTCGTAGTGCGCGAGCATGTCGATGCCGAGCGGCAGGGTGGTGCGCAGGAAAGCGGCCGGCTGGACGTTCATCGGATGCCCGGCACGGCGAGGCCCTGGCGAAGCCCGGTCAGTCGGGAAGACGCGATGCGCCACTGTCCGTCCCGCTTCTCGGACGTTGCTTGCACCACCTGTGTCTATCAGCGTCAAGCACGGAGCGGAAGAGATTACTGCAGATTTTTTTCTGTACCGAGAAAACTCTCCACCTGGCGGTCTTCGGCGGCGACGGCAGCGTCGCGTGGCGATGATCTGCTCACCTAGACGCGTCCTTCAGGACGTTGGGACCTCGACCCAACCGTGCGCTCCAGCCCCGCAATCACCAAGTCGATACTGAATTCGAGTTGACCTTCATCCGGTCCCTCGCGTGTGCGCCTTGCGACGACCTGGCGCAGAACGGGAAAGTCCTGGGGCGCGGCGGCCTCCAGTGCGGTCGCTACGTGTGGAAATTCCGGATGGACGGGGTTCTCGGCCGTCCGCAGCGCGTCGCGACCGGCGGCGTAGGCCATGTCGGTGATGAAAGTCAGTGCACGGCAGGCTTCGTCGACGTCCAGCCCAGCATCGACCAAAGCTTGCAGAACACGTTCCACGGGGTCCAGCGCACCCAAGCCGTCACTGCCGGGAAGGTGCATGGACAGCGCCAAGGCGCCGAGCTTGATGATCGCGTTTCGTAGCGCGTAGACATAGGCGCGCACGACGTCACGCCAGTCACCGCCACCGGGAATCTTCACGCGGCGCAGCTCGGATTCGAAGACGTCCAGCGCCACCATCTGCCGCAAACCGTCCCGATCACCCACGTAGTAGTTGAGCGCCTTCGGGTTGACGCCCAACACGTCGGCCACCTTCTGCATGGTCAGATATTCCGGCGCCATGCTCCGCGCGGCCGCGATGATTCCTTCGCGATTGATTCGAGGAGGTCGGCCCCGCGAACGTGGCCGACCGTGGCCGCCATTGGCGCCAGATACTTCGGACGTCCCATCGTTCACCTTGCAAAGCCTAAGGTCTTCGTGGCCGCCGGCACCTGGGTCGCGTTTATCGAGGCCGCTCAACGCGACGCGCTGGACTCGGCGAGGCACGACGGTGGCAGCGTACGAGTGCGGTTTGCAGGGCCGCTCGTCATCTCCGATTCCGGAAAATGCTCCAGTCGCCGATTGCGGACAGGCGCCGGCGCTGCTGTGACGCGGCGCCCTCGTCGAGACCGCGGCTGCGTTCCTCGAGATTGCGTATCACGCGCTGCCGGTGCTCGATCGGGTTGTGGTCGTCGTACTTGAACTTCGCGTCCACCCGCAGTACCGCCAACCGCACGCCGCGGATGCCGCGGAGCATGGGTCCGTACGGTGCCTCACCGACGGCGACGGTGGCGTGCCCGCCCTCGGGCTGCATGTCGCCAAGCTGGGCGGTCAGAATTTCGACCTTGCCGTCTGGGTCGTCGACGATCGTTGGGCGACAGACGAACTGCACTGAGGCGTAGTAGCTGGTCGGCACGCCGTTCTCGTCGGGGCCGCCCGCCTTGGCCCGCCAGTAGGTCGGGATGTAGGCGTAGTCACCGATCACCGCAAGCCGCACCTCGGTGGCCGCCTCGAGGTGTGGCCACACCGGGTTGGGGCGGGCCAGGTGGATCAGCAGTTCATCTTCGCCGGCCACGCTGAAGTGGGTGGGCACCAGCACCGGCGCTTGAGCGGGGTCGAGGTTGTTCACCGCGAGCACCCCGAACCGGTCGGTGTGGGCCAACCAGTCTTGCCATTCGCTAGCCTCCACTGCGGCATCCCACGGGTGGATCAACATGTGCGGTCTCCTTCTATGTCCTGAGATCGTCGGGAAGCCAGCGGTGCGCAACGTGGACGTCGGGCCCCAGACTGCGCAGACGACACGTCAACTCCTCGGCGGCGTCGCGCAACTGGTCGTCCGTAATCGGCGCCAACGCGTCGAGGATGAAGAGAGCCGTGGTGGTGTGCTCGGTCAGTTGTGTGCGACGTGCCTGGCGCCAGTTCCATCGCCGGCACGTCACCCCGGCGTCGTCACACCACACCACCTCGCCCTGATCGGGATGCTCGATGACCGCGACGCCGTCATTGGCGGTGTCGAAGGGCTCGCTACCGGTGGCGCGGATCAACTGCGGCGCACCGCGATACCGCGCAAGATCCTCCCCGCCTATCGGCAGCTGATGCAGCACCGACACCGCGTTGTACAAGTCGGTGAGTCGGTTCACTCGGGGTAGCCCACCCTCGGCGCGACGGGTCAGGGCCTCCACACTGTTGCGGGTGCGCTGCGGTTTGGCCCCAAACCCGCGATACGCCTCGCGCCAGGCCGCGATGTGCGGGAGCTCATCCACCGAGTGTTCGCGAAGTGCTTGACGGGCAAAGGATTCGGCTTGTCGTAGCAGCGCCTCGCTGGCATCGTCACCGACACTTGGCACCAAGCCGTCAGCGGCCAGCAACACTGCCCGGTAGTCGGGCCGCAGCGCCGACACCGCGTCGTCGACGCGGGCGCCATCGAGGAACGCGTCGAGGCGCAGCGCTTCATCCATGGTGGGCCTCCGACGGTGCCGCCGTGCTGCCCACGGCGGGTTCGAATACCGCCAGCGAGAACCGGGCGGGCTGCTGGTGGGGATTGGTGTAGGAGTGGTCGACGTCGCCGGGGAACGCCACGGCGTCCCCGGATCGGAGGTGGATCACCTCGTCGCCGACCTCGACGGCGATCGCGCCCTTGCGCACGTGGACCAGCTCCTTGGTGCCGGCGGTGTGTGCCTCGCTGGCGTGGCGATCTCCCGGCCCCAACGACCAGTCCCACAGTTCGACGACATCGGGGGGCGTCGTGCCGGCCACCAGTACGCCACGTCCGCCGGCCGCACCACTCCACAGCTCCGCGCCCTCACCGCGGCGGGTGACCTTCAGCGGTTTCGGTTCCGGTGGCGCGACCAACGCCGGCAGCCCAACACCGAGTGCGTCACTGAGCCGAAGCAGCGTTCCCACACTGGGATTGACTGCGCCCTGCTCGACGCTGACCACCATGCGACGGCTCACCGAAGCAGCGCCGGCGAGCTGATCCAACGTCCAGCCCCGCGCTCGGCGTTCCTGTTTGATACGCGCACCGATCGCGGTCGCCAGTTTGGCAGCCTCCCCGTCCATGCAGTGCACGATATCGCACTGATAGTGCATCGGTCCACCGAGTTGACGGTCACTCGGGTCCGGTCGACCCGCGGATCTGCAGGTGCGGTGCGATCAGTTCCATGACGGCGGCGCGGTTCGGCGCCTCGATCCTGCGAAGCAGGGCCTGCGCGGCGTGTCGCCCGACGTCGTAGCTGGCGTTGTCAACAGTGGTCAACGACACGTGCCGGATCCCGGCGAGGTGGGTGTTGTCGTAGCCGACGAGCGAGAGCTGTTGCGGTACCTTCATACCGAGTTCGTCGGCAGCCGAAAGTGCACCGACACAGGTGATGTCGTTGACGGCGAACACCGCGGTCGGCGGATTCGGCGCGGCGAGAAGCCGGACCCCTGCCCGGTATCCGCCGTCCTCGGTCATGTCGGTGCGTTCGACATGCGGCTCCACGCCAGCGTCGTTCATGACTTCGACGAATGTCTCGCGCCGGAGCCGAGCCACCTCGCCAGTGGTTCCGCTGAGGTGCGCGATGCGGCGGTGCCCAAGGCTGAGGAGGTGCTCGACCGCGAGCCGGGTGCCTGCGATGTCATCGTTGGCTACGACGTCCACATTCGGCAGCTCGATGTCGCGGCTGGCCGCCACGACGGTGGGTACCGCGGCGGCAGCCTCCTCGAGTGCCCGCGAGGGTTGAACCGTGCCGACGATCACCAGTCCGTCCACGCGGAATTCGAGGAAGCCCTCGGTCAGGCTGTCCCCCATTGCCCGGTCGAGCCGGGCGTCGGCGAGGAACATCCGCATGCCATTGGCATGCAGCACCGAAGCCAGCCCGTCGAGGCAGTCCACGAACCAGGGGTTGCGCAGGTCGTTGAGCAACACGCCAACGGTGTTGGTCCGCTGCCTGGTCAGATTGCGGGCGGCGGCGTTGGGTCGGTACCGCAGGTCGTCGATTGCCGCGAGCACGGCGGTGCGCTTGGACTCGCTGACGCTCGCCGATCCGCGAAGTACCAGAGACACCAACGATTTCGACACGCCGGCACGTTCGGCAACCTGCCTGATGGTGGGCGGGCGGGGAGGCGTCACGGTTACCTCCTCGACGAGCGTGCGCTGACCGATCATTCCAACACCTCTTGACACCGAGCGGAAGGACGATCACAGTTGACCGTAATTGGAACGGTCCAACTTGTCCAAAATGAAGGAGATTCGACATGAAGTTCGGGTTGATCGGCACTGGCCGAATTGGCCGCTTCCACGCCGAGACTCTGCTCGACCTCGACCAGGTCGACGGGCTCGTCGTGGCGGATGTCGACCCCGACAGGGCGCAGGACCTTGCCGCGACGTCACCGCGAATCGCGGCCGCGGCGGGGGTCGACGAGTTGCTCGCCGCCGGGATCGACGGCGTGGTGATCACCGCTGCGACGAGCGCGCACGCCGCGCTGATCCACCGTGCACTCGATGCCAAGGTAGCCGTGTTCTGCGAGAAGCCGGTGGCACTCGACGTCGCAGAGACGTTGTCGGTGGTCGAGCACGCGGCCACCGCGTCCGTACCGGTCCAGATCGGGTTCCAGCGGCGCTTCGACGCCGGATACCGCGCCGCCAAGGCGGCACTCCAGTCCGGGGAACTCGGTTGGTTGCACAGCCTGCGAGCGGTGACGGCGGATCAGACGCCGCCGCCGGCGGAGTACATCCCGACCTCTGGTGGGCTGTTCCGCGACTGCAGCATTCACGACTTCGACATCTTGTTGTGGCTGACCGGACGGCGCATCGTCGAGGTGCACGCCTGGGGTTCGAACAAGGGTGCCGACTTCTTTCGCGCCGGAGACGACGTCGACACCGTCGCCGCCGTGCTCCGTTTCGACGACGACACCTTGGCCACCGTGTCGGCAACGCGATACAACGGCGCAGGACACGACGTGCGGCTCGAGGTCTGCGGATCCAAGGGCGCCCGCTTCGTCGGGCTCGACGACCGCGCACCGATGCCCACCGCCGAGACTGGATTGTCCTGGCGTCAAGAGTCGCCATATGCCACCTTCATGGAGCGCTTCCACACTGCCTATGTCACCGAGCTCACCGCGTTCGTCGACGT
>JAOPWT010000606.1 GCA_025965555.1 Mycobacterium sp. | reverse complement strand
GGGTCGGCTTCGAGCTTGCGCCGCAGCTGCGCCAGGTACACCCGCAGATAGTGGGTCTCCTTGGCGTAGGCCGGGCCCCACACCTCTTTGAGGAGTTCTTCGCGGCCGACCAGCTTGCCGCGGTTGCGCACCAGCATCTCCAACATGCCCCACTCGGTGGGTGTCAGGTGCACTTCGGCGCCATGCCTGGTGACCTTCTTGGCAGCCAGATCGACGGTGAACGAGTCGGTTTCGACGACGGGCTGATCGGTCTCCACCGACGCGGCACCACGGCGCACCGCCGCGCGCAGGCGGGCGAGGAACTCGTCCATGCCGAACGGTTTGGTCACGTAGTCGTCGGCGCCGGCATCGAGGGCTCCAACCTTGTCCGACGAATCGGTGCGCGCCGAGAGCACGATGACGGGCGCGGTGAGCCAGCCGCGCAGCCCCTCGAGCACTTCGATGCCGGAGATGTCGGGGAGGCCAAGGTCGAGGACGACGACGTCTGGCTTGTGCTCGGCGGCCACCCGAAGTGCTTGCGCGCCAGTATCTGCGGTGTGTACCTCGTAGCCGCGGACGGACAGGTTGATGCGCAGCGCCCGCAGGATCTGTGGCTCGTCGTCGATCACCAGCACCCTGGTCATGGCGCCTTCCCGTCGGGTGCGGCGAGGTCGACCTCGACGGTCAACCCACCACCAGGGGTGTCGGTGGCCGCGATGTTGCCGCCCATGGCTTCGACGAAACCCTTCGCGACCGAGAGCCCCAATCCGACGCCGGTGGTGTTGTCGTGGTCGCCGAGCCGCTGGAAGGGGGCGAACAGTTCGTCCACCAGGGCCCGCCGGACGCCAGGACCCTCGTCGACGACGTTGATCAGGACCCGGTCGCCGACCCGGCCCGCGTTGATGCGCACCATGCCGTCCGGTGCGTAGCGCATGGCGTTGTCGACGACGTTGACCAGGACGCGTTCCAGCAGGCCGCTGTCGGCCAACACCGCAGTGTCGCCGACGTCGACCTTGATTCGATCCAGTCCGGCTGTCCCCCTGGGGATTCCGACGATCGCGCGATGCACGATCTCGTCGAGGTAGACCCGCCGCAGCTCCGGTCGCACCACCCCGGCGGCCAGCCGCGACGAGTCGAGCAGGTTGCCGACGAGTGCGGTCAACTGGTCGATGGACTCCTCGATGGTTGCGAGCAGTTCGGCGGTGTCCTCGGGGGAGAAGCCGACGTCCTCGGTGCGCAGACTCGACACCGCCGCCTTGGCTCCGGCCAGCGGTGTGCGCAGGTCGTGGCTGACCGCTGACAGCAGCGAGCGACGTAGCTCGTCGGCGCGCGCGATGGCCTCGGCCTGCCCGGCTTCGGCGATGAGTTCGCGCTGGCGAACCAGTCCCGCGGCCTGCTTGGCGACCGCCGTTAGCACGCGTCGGTCGCGGGCGGCCAGTTGCCGTCCGCTCATCAGCATCCAGAACTCGTCGTCGCCGACTTCGATTGCGGTGTCGGCGGATTCCACGTCGACGCACGGGTCGGCGCCGACGCACGCGATGATCTGCTCGTCGCCGTCCTTCTCGCGCAGAATGCTCACCGCGCGTTGCGAATACGTCTCGCGCACGCGCTCGAGGAGGCTGTCAAGGTCGGCACCGCGCAGCACCGAGCCTGCGAACAGCGCGAGCAGTTCGGCCTCCTGCGATGCGCGGCGGGCTTCCCTGGCGCGCTTGGCCGCACTGTCCACCAGGGCGGCGACGGCGACGGCGACGAGGAACAGCACGACGATCGTGACGGCACTGTCGGGCTGGGCGATGGTGAAGCTGTAGCGGGGTTCGACGAGGAAGTAGTTGAGCAGCAGGCCCGACAGCACCGCCGATGCGGCGGCGGGCACGACGCCACCGAGTAGTGCCACGACGACGACGCCGACGAAGAACAGCGCGCTCTCGCCTGCGATGCCGAGGAACCGGTCGAGCAGCAGGGTGATCACCGCGCACAGCGCGGACGGCACCACCAGTGCGGCGAGCCATGACGCCAACCGTCGCTCGCGGGGGGACACCGCCCACGACGGTCCGCCCTTGGCCTCGTCGTGGGTGACCATGTGGATGTCGATCTTCCCGGAGCGCTGCACGGTCGCGGCGCCGATGCCCTCGTCGAAGATGCGGGCCCACCGCGAGCGCCGTGACGTGCCGAGAACCAGTTGGGTGGCGTTCATCTCGCGGGCGAAGTCCAACAGCGAGCCGGAGACGTCGTCACCCGCGACGGTGTGCACCGTCGCACCCAGGCTCGCGGCGAGCTCGCGGATCTTGCCCATCTGGGGCGCCGACACACCGGACAGCCCGTCACCGCGCACGACGTGGACGATCATCAGTTCGGCGCTTGACCGCGACGCGATGCGAAAGGCCCTGCGCACCAATGTCTCCGACTCGTCACCACCGGTGACGGCGACGGCGACCCGTTCGCGGGCCTCCCACGTGTCGCTGATCTCGTGGTCGGCGCGGTACTTCGCGAGCGCGGCGTCGACCTGATCGGCAAGCCACAGCAGCGCCAGCTCACGCAGGGCGGTGAGATTGCCCTGGCGGAAGTAGTTGCTCAACGCGGCGTCGATGCGCTCCGGGGCGTAGACGTTGCCGTGGGAGAGCCTGCGCCGCAACGCCTCCGGTGTGATGTCGACGAGCTCGATCTGGTTCGCCCGGCGAACGACCTCGTCGGGCACGGTTTCCTGCTGCTCGATTCCGGTGATCTGTGCGACGACGTCGTTGAGGCTTTCCAGATGCTGGACGTTGACGGTCGAGAGGACGGTGATGCCCGCATCGAGCAGCTCGCCGACGTCCTGCCATCGCTTGGAGTTCTTGGAGCCGGGCGTGTTTGTGTGGGCCAGCTCGTCGACGAGGACGACCTCTGGGCGGCGCGCCAGCACGGCGTCGACGTCGAGTTCGGGGAAGTCCGAGCCGCGGTAGTTGACGAGGTGCGGCGCTATGAGCTCGATGCCGTCGAGCATCTCGGCGGTCCGCTTGCGGCCGTGCGTTTCCACGACCGCGGCGACGACGTCGGTACCGCGCTCGAGTCGGCGGTGCGCCTCGCCGAGCATGGCGAACGTCTTGCCGACGCCCGGCGCCGCGCCCAGGTAGATGCGCAGCTCACCCCGCTTGGTGGGGTTCTTGGGCGTCGGCTCGAGAGTCACCTGCCCATCATCCACCCGGGTGCTGTTCATCGAGGGCGATGCTGACGACCCGGGTCGGGCGGGTGACCTGACCTGCCGTGGGGCCCGAGGCGTCGCGTGGACCGATAACCGACAGCAAGGCGCCGACGCCCTCGCCGGTGCGCCAGGATGCTGACCGCCGAGAACGCGAGGACGCTGCGGGCGTAGGCGCCCCAACCCTACTGCGAGGCGGGGTCGGCGCCGATGGCGCGGTAAAGGACGGGCTCGACGCGAGAGTGCTTGTCGGAGTTGTAGACCCGGAACATGTAGTCACCAAGCGGTGCGTGCACCGCGATGAGCGCCAGGATGAGCGACGCGAGGAAGACGATCGCCGCGGTGGTGGACGACACTAGAACCTCTCTGGGAACAGGAGCGCGGCGGCCATGAACACCGCGAGCAGGATGGCGAGGACGAGCCCGATGAGGTTCGCGTAGCTCATCGCTCGAACATCCTTTGGACGAAGCCGAGCAGCGCGAACACGACAATGGACATGTCACCGAAGATAGGCCCGTCTACCAGGCGATATGCGTTCCCTCACGGTTTCTTGGCACCACATCGACGGCTTCTTTACACGACCTTTGCGGTGCTGTGCACGGCGTCAGGCCGCCGACGCGGAGATCGTTCAGTTTACTAACTGTTGCGTCAATTAGTGCCAATCATCAACGCGCGCAGATGCCGGGGGTTAGCGTTCGTCCAGACTCGCCGGACTGGTCAAGGATGGGGTGTACGTGGAGGCTTCCATTCGACCGTGGTTCACCACCGGAGTGGCGATCACCCCGATGGCTCCGTCGTCGCCGTCATTGGGCGTGCACGGAGTTGCCGCTGCCGTCTCGCGGGAGTTCCAGCTCACCGCGCTCGACATCCCGTACATCTTGACGCTGCCGATCGTGCGGCAGTACATCCTCAACGAGGTCGAGAACATCGCGGTGTACCTCGGCGGCTTCGCGAAGGCCGGCGTGGGCCTGGCGCAGTCAGTGCTGTCGATCCCCGGCGTGACCGTTGAAGGTGGACGAGAAGGCTGCCGGTGTCGAGAGCGACCAGGGGGTCGACAAGGACGCGGGCAAGAAGGACGCCGGGACCGACGCGAAGCCCGCGTCGGACGGTGGGGCTGAGTAACTGGCCTCTTGAGGCCGACGGACGCTGTGCGACAGGAGGTCTCGGGCATAGTCGGTTGAGATCGCGACATCCATGGCGTCGTCGCGGGGTCGATGCCAAGCAGGCGCGTGGCGGTTGGGTAGCGTCCCTATGGGTGTGACGCCCCCATAGCACAATTGGCAGAGGCAGCGGACTTAAAATCCACTTAGATTTTCAGCGTTTTGGCTGGTGAGAGGGGTTATTTGCCTCTCGGAACTAGA
>JAOPWT010000602.1 GCA_025965555.1 Mycobacterium sp. | reverse complement strand
GTCGCCGCCGGACACGTCATCGAATGCGGGCCACAAGCGACTGGCGGCAACTTCTCCGGGTTTCGGACCGTTGCCGACCTCGTGCAGCCGGGGTTCCCGATCGCCGAAATCGACGCCGACGGTTCCTCAGTGATCACCAAGAACCCGGGCACCGGCGGCGCCGTCACCCGAGACACCGTCACAGCTCAACTTCTCTACGAGATCGGTGAACCCGCCTACCTCAACTCCGACGTGACCACACACCTGGACACTGCCGCGCTGACCGACCTGGGTGACGACCGCGTCGAGATCCGTGGCGTGCGCGGCTCGGCGCCACCGGCCACGACCAAGGTCGCGATCACCGGGATCGGCGGCTGGCAGAACAGCGTGATTTTCGCGCTCACCGGCACCCACCTCGACGCGAAGACCGCCCTCGTCGAGCGATCCGTCCACCGCTACGTCGAGGCGACCGATGGGATCGACGCGGTGGCGATCGACCGTATTGGCCAGGCCCAGCACGATCCCGACAGCCAGAACGCGGGAACCGAGCTGCTGAGGATCGCAGTGCAGGGCACGAAAGACGCTGCGGGGCGTGGGTTTTCGTCACAGATGGTCGAGCTCGCCCTGTCCAGCTATCCGGGCTTGTACTCGCTCGGCCCGCCACAACCCGGGTCAGCGTTCGGTGTCTACTGGCCCGCACTGCTCGACCAAGCAATGCTCGAGCACACGGTTCACCACCATGACGGCACGACCGAGACCATCGCACGGGGCAACTCACAGGACGCTCGGCGGGAGGTGACCCCGCACGCCGACTCGCCAGTCGCGCAAGCATCATGGACCGACGAACTCGTCGTCGCCTCACTCGGTGAGATTGTGCATGCCCGCTCCGGCGACAAGGGTGGCGATGCGAATCTCGGCGTCTGGGTACGCGACGGGCAAGCGTGGGAGTGGCTCAAGTCGACCCTGACCGTCGACGAACTGCGGCGCCTCCTTCCCGAAACGCGCGAATTGGCAATAGAGCGTTACGAACGGCCCAACCTCGGCGCGGTCAACTTCGTCCTCCGGGGCTTGCTCGGCGATGGCGCCACCTCGTCGCTGCGGCTGGACGCACAGGCCAAAGCACTCGGCGAGTGGCTGCGCGCGCGCAGCACCAAAGTGCCACGCCCGCTCGTCAAACGGTAGGAGAGCACCGATGAGCCGTCCCGACGAGAGCACCAACGACGTCGTCCGCAAGGCCACCCGAGAGCTGGCCCGCAACTTCGACTACGCGTACTGGCGGGAGAAGGGCAAGCGCGGCGAATACCCGTGGGAGTTCGTCAACGCGTTCGCCGAAGGCGGCTGGCTCGGCGCGCTGATCCCCGAGGCCTACGGCGGGCTGGGGCTCGGCATCGCGGAGTCCGGTGTGATGATGCAGGAAATCTCCGCCTCCGGTGCCGGCGCCAGTGGCGCCTCCGCGGTCCACTTCTACCTGTTCCCACCCGCCCCGATCATCCGCCACGGCTCCGAGGAGATGAAGCAGGAATTCCTGCCCAAGCTCGCCCGCGGCGAGATCCTGATGGCCTTCGGCGTCACCGAGCCCACCGCCGGCGTGGACACCTCACGCATCAGGACCAAGGCCGAAAAGATCGACGGCGGCTGGGTCGTCAATGGCCAGAAAGTCTGGATCAGCAACGCGCAGAACGCCCACAAGATCCTGCTGCTGGCGCGCACGTCCCCGCGCGACGAGGAGAAACCGCTGGACGGGATGACGCTCTTCTTCACCGACCTGGACCGCCACCGGATCACCGTCCGCGAGATCGAAAAGCTGGGCCGATCGGCGATCGACTCCAACGAGCTGTTCATCGAGAACCTTGAGGTCGGTGACAATGACGTCGTGGGTCAGGTGGGCCACGGCTTCAGCTACCTCATCGACGGGCTGAACTCCGAGCGCATCGTCGTGGGCCTGGAAGGCGTCGGCATCGGTCAGGCGGCACTGGAACTGGCAACGAAGTACGCCGGCGAGCGCGTGGTCTTCGACCGGCCCATCGGCCAGAACCAGGCGGTCGCCCTCCCACTGGCGGACTCATTCATCCGCCTTGAGTCGGCTCGACTGATGGCGATGCACGCGGCCGAGCTCTACGACGACCACCAGAACTGCGGCATCCAAGCCGCCGCGGCCAAATACCTCGGCGCCGAGGCCGGCTTCGAAGCCTGCGACCGCGCCATGTCCACCCACGGTGGCTACGCCTACGCCAAGGAATACCACGTCGAGCGGCTGTGGCGGGAGGCACGGCTGCTCCGCAACGCGCCCTTCGCGCAGGAAATGGTCCTCAACTACATCTCCACCCAAGCGCTCAAGCTACCCCGCGCCTACTAACGCAGCGACCTGCCCGCCGCTCCACGATCCGGCGAGAGGCCAGCCGGCCTCGCGGCGCTAGCTGAGTCCGGCGTCAACCAGCAGGCGCGGTAGCCGCACTTCGGCGCATCGTGACGAGACCTGCAAAATACCCGCGCGAGCTTCCGCGACTCGGCCCGTCGCAGTGAGGGTTTCGATCAGGAGCAGCTCCGCCTGGAGGGCCGCCAGGGGTCTGCGCCGGCCGTCGATTCCCGTGGCAAGATCTGCCGCGCGTCGACATGCCTGCCCCTGATCGCTGGGCGAGTCGCTGGCAGCCAGCAGGCGCACAGCTGAATCCTCGTCGAGTTCTGCTGTGAGCGTGGCTATTCCATCGTTGTGCGGAATGATGCGGGTCGAGCGCAATCGGGCGGCTGCCGCCGGAGCGATCTGGATTCCGAGCCGGATGCGCTCGTTGTTGATGGCGGCTGCGAGCCGCGGCAACCGCAACCGTTGTGCGGCGTCCATGCCGACGTCAAGGCGCTCGATCGCCGCGGACCGATCCCCGTGTAGTGCTCTTATTCGGGCGCCGATCACAAATCTCGCGGCAAGGTAGTCCACTCCACCGCCTTCGGATCCGAACTGATAGCTCTCATCCAGCAGGCGCGTGGCCTCGGACAAGTCGCCGGTCTCGTAGAGGAGTTGGCCAAGAAGCGCACCGGCGAGCCGGACGGCGTGCGAGTGCAATCCGACGCCGCTAGCGATCTCGAACGCTTCTCGGAAGTTCGTCAGGGCCGCGGGGATGTCGAGTCGATACCTGTCGGCGATGCCGCCGTAACAGCGGCCGTAGACGGCGGAGAAAGGACCCATCATTTCGTTGTAGGGCGAGGCCCAATCAAGCAGTCGGTGCGCGGTGTCGAAGTCGAACCGGTAGATCGCCGCGAAAGCCGCGATATTTCCGGCAACCCCGGGCACCCGCGGATGCAGGGTGTCCGGCTTCGACATCGCTGCTGCGACCAGACCTTCCACGTTCTCGGTGCGGTCGGCGTGTGCTTCGGCGACCGCTTGCAGCACGTCGGCTTCGGCTTTCAATTCCGCGCGTGGAATCTCCTCGAGGTCTGCTTTGGTCATACTGGTTTTGAACCGACTCACCGCAGCTTGCATCGGGCCCTGTCGTTGCAGCAGCAGGTTCGCCCACGCGATGGTCAGTTGAAGCCGTGCCCGCGAAGCCACTATCTGCGGCGGCAGCTTGTTGACGATCCCGAGCAGGGTCGTCATTTTCGACTGCTCGAGCAGGTTCGTCTCGTCACGCTCGACGAGGTCGACCGCCCGGATTGGGTCGTAGGCTAGAGCATGGTCGACGGCCTCGTTGAGGTAGCCGTGATCGGCGAACCATGCCGACGCGATTCGGTGGAGTTGTTCGAGGTGGTCGGGCCGGTCATGCTTCAGTCTTCCACGCAGGAATTCGGCGAACATTTGGTGGTACCGATACCAGTCCGGGTCATCATCCACGCGCTCAAGGAACAGACCGCGTCGCTCGACGTCTTCGAGCATCGCCTGTCCGCGTGTCACCCCTGCCAGCGCCGACGCCAGCCCACCGCAGGTCCGCTCGGTGATGGACGTCGACAGTAGGAACTCACGCAGTTCAGGTTCCAGAGTGTCGATGACGTTCTCCGCGAGGAACTCGCCGACCACATCGCTGGCACCGGATAGTCGGCCAATCAAGCTGTTGGCGTCGCCGCCGCTACGCAGCGAGAGTGCCGCCAGCTGCAGGGCGGCGGCCCACCCGTCGGTCGATGCGGTCAATGCGTCTACGTCGCTGCCTGACAGCTGCAATCCACCAACGTCGTTGAGAAAGGACCGCGCCTCGCTGCCATCGAAACGTAGTGAATCGCAGCCTATTTCGACCAATTCGTCTCGGATTCGCAATCGGCTCACCGGCAGTCCGGCGCGCGACCAGCTGGTCACGATGACTTGCATGTGGTGGCATCCATGCTCGAGCAGGAACCCGAGAGCGGCGGTGGTCGCAGGGTCGGACACGCGGTGCCAATCGTCTATTACCAGCCCAATCCGATCGTCTTTCTCGTGAATGTCGTCGATGAGCGTGGTCAAGACGTAGCGGTCGGCGTTGTCGCCG
>JAOPWT010000587.1 GCA_025965555.1 Mycobacterium sp. | reverse complement strand
GGACTTGTTGAGATCACCATAGAGTGCGGCCATTTCACCGCTGCGGGTCGGCAAATCGCCCCACGCCTCGAAGGTCATCCTGTCGAAGGGTAGGACGAACGTCTCGTTGGGATCGGGAGGATCGCGGTGCGTGCCGCTCAGGGAGTTGATTGCGGGCCTGGACCCCCCGGATCCGCAGCCGGCGATCCCGGCCATCAGCAGCGTTCCAATGAGTAGGGAGCGTCTGTCCACGTCCATCGGGCGCCTTCCGGTAATGGACTGCGAGTCGTCGAAGACCCAGGGCGCGTGGTGGCACTCCTTGGCGATCGGCACAATCCGCTTCGTTGGCCATGATTCCGCTCCGGCGAGGCCGCGTCACCAGTGCTGCCACCCATCCCGCGCCCCTGCTAGCCGTGCCGTTGCGGTGCGAACGAGTGGACGGCCCGTCACGCCATCGACGCTGCCGAACTTCCCGGGTTGTTCATGGCTGCCGTCACCGGCCCAGCGGCGTCACGCATGAACTCGAGGAAGGCGCGACGCGTCGCGAGCGTATAGCGGTCGGCCTCGACCGACAGCTCGCGATGCTCGCGCTCGAACGGCACCTCCAGCGGGTCCAGGGTGTTCAAGGTCGGCAAGTCTTCGTGCAGTATCTGCATCTCGGTGGCGAGCGTTTCCGCCGGATCGAACGCCTGGTAACCCTCCGCCGTGCCGGAGACCAGGAAGATCCGGCACCCGGTTGGGCCTGCCGGACAAAACGCCTCCATGACGACCCGCTTGCCGCCGGCGCCGTGATCGAGCAGGACGGTGGCGATGCCCGGTGCCACCGCGTGGTAGTCGAACGTCAAGTTCGCGACGTCGCGAAACAGTTCGGCTTTGCCATTGGCGGCGGAGTAGCTGCGCGTCATCCAGGTCTGGTAGCCCTCGCGCCGCACCTCGAACCACGAAACCTGTTGCGGTACTTCGCCCATCGTGCCGCGGTGGACGAACGGGAAGTGGGCGACGTCGCGGAAGTTCTCCATCGCGGCGAGCACCCCCGCCTCGACGTCGACCGGCTCGCCCGCGGCGTAGGTCATGTTCAGCGGCTCGAGTTCGGGGAGGTCGGGCGGCCCGGTCAGCGGATCTCCGACGCATGTCCAGACCAGGCCGTACCGCTCGACTGCGGGGAAGGCGCCTATGACGGCGGCCTTCGGGATCGGGGCCGACGGTCCGTTGGACGGAATGTAGACACACCGCCCGTCCGCGCCGCGCCATTGCCAGCCGTGATACGGGCACTCGATCGAGTCGTCGACGACCGCGCCGAGATGCAGCGCCCCGCCGCGGTGCAGGCACCGGTCGGGGAGTACCCGCGGTTGCCCGTCGGCGGCGCGGAACGCAACCAGGCGTCGGCCGAGCAACGTCGCCTTTCGGGGGTGGTCGAGGTCGACACCGCGGGCGACCGGGTACCAGCCGCGACGCAGCGCCGCGGTGCGTGCCTCGGAACTCATCCGCCGGTCGGCGCCGATGATCCCGGCGGTGCGAGATCGTCGTGGGCGGCCGCCGCGGCAGTGAACTTCGGCAACGCCGCGGGGTCGCGGAGCAATCCGCGCACCATGATGGCCGCGAGTTCGGTCGCGACGTGCTCGCGTGAGTAGTCCCGGTGTCGGAAGGGGCTGTTGCCGCCAGGGGCGTGTGCGGCCGAATTGCGGTACCGGCGCTGCACGCCCTCCTCGGCGGCGCAGATGTTCAGCGCAGCGAACTCGGGATCGCACTCGATGAACTCGCCGCACGCGATGCCGTCGCCGATCAGGGTAGCGATGTGCTGGTGCAGCGCGGCGGTGTCGGCCCAGAACTCGACGAACACTTCGGGCTGCTGTTCGGCCAAGACCTCGACCTCGCAGATGTCGACCGGCGACGAACAGAGCTCGAGGATGTCGAGGCGCAACAGCCTCAGCAGCCGCACGGCGGGCGAGCCGGTCTCCGCCACCATCCGCTCCGCGAACGTGAGCGAGATGGTGTTCAAGGCGAGCAGGCCAAGGAGGATGTCCTCCTTCTGCCGGAACCAGTAATACAACGAGGACTGGCCCAGCCCGCACTCGCGCGCGATCTGCGTCATGGTGGTGTTGAGGTACCCGCGCTCGCCAAAGAGCCGGGCGGCGACGACCAGGATGTGGCTGCGGCGATCGGAGTCGCCGTTGGTGGCGAGCCCGAGCTCGACCTGATCGGTGTTGTGTTCAGTCATCGACATCCTGTCCGCCCCGTGGCCGCCTGGCGCCGCCGTTACTATGCCGTGATCGTCTCACGACATCAACATCCCGCCGTTGATCTGCACGCACTCTCCGGTGAAAGATTTGGCGCCAGCTAGGAATACGACCACGTCGGCCACCTCCGCGGGCTGTACGAGTCGGCCGGTCGGCATGCCCGCCGTGTAGCGGCAATGCAGTTCGTCGAGTCCCACCCCCAGGAACTCGGCGTCACGGTTGAGCTGCTCGGTCTCGGTCGGTCCCGGGGCGATCGCGTTCACCCGGATCGCCGGGGCGAGCTCGCGGGCCAGCGACCGCGTCATCCCCAGCAGCCCGGCCTTGCTCGCCGCATAGGCACTGAAGCCGGCCTCGCCCCTCAGCGCCGAGATGCTGCTGAGGTTGACCACTTGGCCTGCAGTCTCCCGCAGGGGCGCCGCGGCCGCTTGGGTCAGCCACAGGGGTGCGGTCAGGTTGACCTCGATGTCGCGCCACCACGCGGCCATCGTCTCCACGGTCGGTTCGACGACCGTCATCGTCGCCGCGTTGTTGACGAGCAGGTCCAGCCGTCCGAACCGCGCGAGCACGGCGTCGATGACGGCCCGGCAGTTGTCCCGCCCACGCAGGTCCGCCGGGATCGTCAACTCGGCGAAGGCAACTTCGCCGGCCTCGGCAAGATCGGTCGCGGCGACCGTCCAGCCCGCGTTGGCAAGCGCAGCTACGGTCGCGCGCCCGATGCCCCCGGCCGCGCCCGTCACCAACGCCACTGGGGTGCTCACTGGATCACCACCCCGCCGTTGGGCGAAATCACCTGGCCGGTAAGCCATGTCCACTCGGCGACGTCGACGATGGCTCTGGCGAGTTCTTCCGGGGTGCCGAACCGGTCGAGGGGGATGCTGTGCCGGTAGTCCTCGCCCCGCCATCGCGGCGTGAGCATTTCGGTGTCGGTCGGGCCGGGGCAGATGACGTTGACCCGAACCTGGTCGGGCCCGTACTCACGGGCAACCGAGCGGACCAGCCCTAGCATTGCCGACTTCGCGGTCACGTACGGCACGTGGTCCTCGTCGCCGAGCAGGGCCAGTTCCGACGAGATGCCCACGATCGAGCCGTTGCGACGAGCCCGCATCCGCGGCCCGACCGCTGCGATCACGTTCACGCAGCCGCCGAGGATGACGCCGAGGCTGCGGTGCCACAACTCTGGCGTCACCTGCTCGAGCGGCAGGTCGACGTCGAAGCCCGCACATGCCACCGCGACTTCGATTGGGCCCAGATCGGATTCGACGGCGGCGACCAGTTGATCGACCGCCTCCACGTCCGAGACGTCGGCTTCGTACGCGATCCCGCCGATGTCACTGGCCACCTGCTTGGCCTCGGCCTCGCGCCCGAGGTGATCGACGGCAACCTGATAGCCGCGGGCCGCGAGCGCGTAAGCGGTGGCGCGGCCGATGCCGCTTGCGCCCCCGGTCACCAGGGCAGTGCCCGGCATTTAGCGCCCCTCCTCAGTGGTCAGTAGCTCCAATGCCGCAGTGCTGCCGGTCATTTCAAACTCGGTGTCCAGGATCTCGACGATGTGCTCGACGATCCGCTCGGTCAGAAGCTCGCCCTTGGCCACGCTGGCCTGGGTCGCCGACGCGAGCACGCCGGTGGGGGTCGACATCGTCGGATCGATGGGCAGCACGTCCCAGGGCACGTTGCGGGCGGGCGCGTCATCCACGATGCGGTCCATGCGGACCGTGGTGGGGCGTAGGTATTCGAACAAGGACGTCTCGATGACCGCGGCGTGCTCGAGGGCCAGGCCCGGGAAGCCGTCCGGGAACAGCACATCCAGATCGGCTTTGGAGAAGTCGGGCATGCCGTTCTCGACGACGACGATCTTCACGCCGGGAAAGCGCCCCGATACCAGGTAGGCGGGCTCATACACGAAGTTCGCGTTCTCGAAGTGCCAGCTGTACAACATGATCCGGCGGAATCCGGTGCGGATCAACTCCTCGAGCAAGTCCTCCAACATGGCGATGAACGTCGTCGCGCGAAGTGAGACCGTTCCGGGAAACTGCTGGCCACCACCGCTGGCCGGGCGCGAGCGGTACCCGAGCCGCACCGGCGGGCCCACGACGAAGGGGCGCCGGGCCGCGGCCAGGCGCAGCAGTGCCTGGGGGACCACCCAGTCGGCGCTCACGGGCAAGTGCGGGCCGTGCTGTTCGGTCGAACCGACCGCGATCACGACTGGGGCGTCCTCGGCGGCGGCCGCCGCGATCTCGGGCCAGGTCATCCACTCGTACTCGACGGTGCCAGCGCCGAGCGCCGGGCTCATCAGGTCGTCACTCACAGCTGCCTCCATGTGTTTTATCAGCCAAATCGATACCGCATCGATTTGCAAGTCCCGCCGCCAGACAATTGTTACTACGTTGAACCGCTTACGTCCAATTCGATACGTCATCGATACGGGCATTTATCGTGGACGAAACGTACGGCCCATACGTTCGGTGCTGTCCGACGATCCGACCCGTTGCCTCTGGAGGCGCCCAGCGTGCGCATGTACTTCTGCACCGATATCCACGGGAGCGAGCGATGCTGGAAGAAGTTCCTCGCCACCCCCAAGCACTACGAGTGCGACACGATCGTGATCGGTGGCGACATCACGGGGAAGCTCATCGTGCCCGTGATCGAGACCAAGCGCGGCAAGTACAAGGCCCGCTTCGCGGGGATCGAGCGCAAGGTCAGTTCGGGTTCACAGCTCGACAGCCTGCTCGCCATGATCGCCGACGCAGGCGAGTACGCGTGGCTGACCACCCCGGATGAATTCGAATCCCATGCCGGTGACCAGGACAGGATCGACGACCTGTTCCGCGCGCTGATCCTCAAGCGTGTTGAGCGCTGGATCGACATGGCCGAGGACCGCCTCGGCGGAACGGGTGTGCGGGTGCTGATCAGCGGCGCCAACGACGACTACTTCGACGTCGACGACATGCTCGGCCGCTCGAGTGTGATCGAGGACCCGAACGGCACGGTGATCGAGCTCGACGACGGCTTCCAGATGATGGGCATGGGGTACGGCAACATCACGCCGTGGGCGTGCCCTCGCGACGTGTCCGAGGAGGATCTGGGCCGCCGGATCGACGAGGTGATGACCAAGGTCACCGACCCCGGCAAGACGATCATGAGCCTGCACGTACCGCCGTACTCCTCTGGGCTGGATTACGCGCCCAAGCTCGATGAGGACCTGCGCGCCGTCGTCACGTCCGGTGGCCCCCAGATGGTGCCGGTCGGCAGCACCGCGACCCGCGACGCCATCGTCACCTATCAGCCGCTGCTCGGCCTGCACGGGCACATCCATGAATCCCGGGGCGTCCGTGAGCTGGCCGGGGTGCCGATCGGCAACCCTGGCAGTGAGTACAGCGAGGGAATCCTGGGCGGCCTGCTCATTGATCTCGACAAGCGACATGGCGTCGTCAACACGAGCCTGGTAAGGGGCTGATCGCATGACTGCTGTACCGACCGTGACCTCTGGGGTGCCAACCACGCCCGGGGTCTTCACCAGGGCCAGCTCGGGGCTGGTCCGCCAGGTCCGCACCGACGACGTGATGTTCTACGGGTGGCAACAGATCGCCCTCGGCTACATCATCTTCATCGTCGCGGCCTGGCAGTTCTACCCGGGCGCGTCGATGGAGCTGGCCACCCTGATCGCCACCGTGGCCGGGCTGTTCATCGCCGGGTGCTACGGGCTGCTGAGCATGGTCTACCCGCGTTCCGGTGGTGATTACGTGTTCATGTCGAGGATCCTGCATCCGGTCGCCGGGATCGTGTTGAGCATGTCGCTGATCTTCTGGCAGCTCTTCTACACCGGGGTCAACGGGGCATTCCTGTCCAAGTTCGGGATCGCGCCGATGCTCAGCTCGCTGGGCGTCCAGCAACACAACGCGGCCCTGATAAGCGCGGGCAACTGGTTCGCGGGCAAGTGGGGATTGTTCCTCGGCGGCTTGCTGGTGATCGGTTTCTTCTCGATCGTGCAGTACCGCGGCGCCGCGCTCTACTTCAAGGTCCAGCGGTGGGCCAGTTACCTCACGGCCGCCAGCCTGGTCGTCACGTTCATCACCCTCGCGCTGGCTGCGACCGGCGTGCTCGACTTCCACCACAACTTCGACGCCGCGGCGGGGGCGGGCGCGTACGACAAGGTCATCGCGGCGGCGGGCGACACGGCGCACCCGTTCAGCCTGTCGCAGACCGCGTTCTTCGCGGCGTGGCCGGCGTTCTCGCTGTGGTTCGCGGTGCTCTCGGTGAGCTTCGGCGGCGAGGTGAAGGACGGTCAGCGCAGTCAGCTGCGGGGCATGACGCTCGCCATCGTCACGATGGGCGGGGCGATGATGCTGCTGATGTTCCTGTACCGGATGGCGTTCGGCAGTTCGTTCATGCTGGCCTCGACGGAGGTGGCGCCGGACAAGTTCCCGCTCGACGCGGCGCCGTACGTCAACCTGTACACGGGTATCGCAGGCGGCAATCCGGTGCTCACGGTGGTGAACAGCATCTGGGTGCTCTCGCTGTTGTTCTTCGTCGGCGCGAGTTCGATGATGGTCGCGACGCGCAGCATGCTGGCGTGGTCGCTGGACGGGTTGGCCCCGAAGTGGTTCTCGGCGGTCTCGGCCAAGTTCCACACCCCGACGTGGGCGCTGGCGCTGTCGGCGGCGATCGCCTTCGTCTGGGTGTGCCTCTACGCGTTCACCAGCTCGGTCCTGGTACTCGGCGGCTTTCTGGGTCAGTGCATCCCGTTCATGGGCGTCTGCCTGGCCGCGATCATCTTCCCGTTCCGGCGCAAGCGGGAGTTCGAGTCCTCGGCGGTCGCGTACCGGGTGGGGAAGGTGCCGGTGATCTCGGTGATCGGCGTCGTCGCGCTGACCTGCGTGGTGTTCGTCTTCTGCCGGTTGCTGGTCGACGCCGCCTACGGGGCCAACAACCATCTCTCGGAAGTGATGACCGTCGCGGTGACGGTGTTCGCGCTGACCTGGTATGCGGCGTTCCGCATCTTCCGCGCCAAGCAAGGGGCTGACCTCAAGGGCCAGTTCAGCGAGATCCCGGTCGAGTGATGAGTGCCCGCATGAATGGGCTGGACGCCGCGACCCTCTTGCGGGCCGAGCGGATCCCCGGCGAGGCCGCGCGTCTCGTCGGGGCGGCCGCCGAAGAGTCGCTGCTGTTGCGGGTCACCGGCTCGGTGGCCGTGCACCTGCACTGCTCCCGGCACAACGGGTTGATGCGTGCGCTCGGGCGGCGTCCGTTCTACGACATCGACTTCTGGGGCCGCGACCGTGATCACCAGCGGATCGACGCGTTCTTCCAGGCCGAGGGCTACCTCGCCGACCCGGCCGCTCGCGGGCTGCGGGAATGGGGCATCAAGCGACAGATATTCGCCCACCCCGAGACGGGCATCAAGATCGACGTCTTCATGGACGCCCTGGTGATGGCTCATTCGATCAAGTTTGCCGACCGGCTCGAACTGGCGGACCCGTGCGTCTCGCTGGCCGACCTGGTGCTGTCGAAGCTGCAGATCCACGAGATGACTGCCAATGACCTGATCGATCTCACGGTGCTGCTCGGCGAGCATCGCATCGGGTCGCAGGAGGCCGGGCAGATCGATCTCGACCGCATCCGCGACGTGCTGTGCGACGACTGGGGATTCTGGTACTCGGCCGAGCTCAACCTGGCCCGGCTGCACGAATCGGTGCAGCGGCCCGGCCTGGACCCGGAGCTGGCGGCGCGGGTGCGGGCGCAGATCGAGGGGTTGCGGGCAGACCTCGCCGCGGCACCCAAATCGCGGCGTTGGAAGTTGCGGGCCAAGATCGGTACCCGCAAGCGCTGGTACGAGCAGGTCGAGGAGGTCAGCTGATGGGGCTGCCGGTACGGCGCTTCGGCGCGCTCAGCGCGGGACGTAGCCAACGGCTGGGTCGACGACATTGTGCAATGGCTTGTCACGCAACCAGCGATCGAGGTTGTCGGTGAAGACGGTCATCATGTCGACTTCGAACCCGACGTAATCGCCGGACATGTGCGGCGACACCAGCACGTTCGGAATTGACCACAGAGGTGAGTCCGCGGGCAGCGGCTCGATCTCGAACACGTCCAGCGCGGCGCCTGCGATCGTTCCGGTCGCCACCGCGTCGACCAGGTCAGATTCGACGACGGTCGGTCCACGCCCAACGTTGACGAGGAATCCACGCGAGCCGAGCGCAGCCAGCACCTCGGCCCCGACCAGTGCGGTGGTGGCCGGCGTGAGCGGCACGGCGAGCACCAGCAGGTCGACGTCCGCGGCGATCCCGACCAGCTCGTCCGAACCACGGATCGTTCCGAACTCCGGGTCGGTGCCCGGGGTGCGACCGACCAGGGTGACGTGGACGTCGAGGCGGGCGAGTCGGTCGGCGATGGCCCGGCCGATCGAGCCCGTACCCACCACCGCGGCGCGGGTGCCGGCCAGCCGCCCCGTCGTGCGGTACTGCCAGGTGTGCTGGCGTTGCAGCGCCCAGCTGTCACCCAACCCCTTGACGTGCGCGAGCACTGCGGCCAGCACCCACTCGGCGATCGAGGTGTCGAACACACCACGTGAGTTGGTCAGCGTGACCGCCTCCAGCTCGGGGCAGATCAGCCGGTTGACTCCGACTGACGCGGCATGCACCCAGCGCAGCTCGTCGGTCCGGCGCAAGATCGGCGCGAGGTCGGCGAAGCGGTGGTCCCAGATGTACAGCACCGAGGCGCCGGCCAGGTCTTCGTCGGTCGGGACCGAGCCGACCGGGACCACCTCGGCGTCGCTGGGGATCAGGTGCAGCGGTGGGGGCGAAAGTTCCGGGTCGGGCTCGGCGAGCACGAGGACGCGAGGACGATTCGGCACGGGTGCTCCGTTCGGTCGGGGCGACACTGAAATATGTTTTCGATACTATATCGAAATTGCATGTACCGGCACCTGAGAGGCATTATGACACTCCCCGTTGAATTAGTCGGTGCATGGCGCCGGGTCGGTCTCCTCATCGACGGCGTGCGCCGCGTGGACTACTGCGACGTGCTGTGGCTGCAGTCGGCCGACTGGTTCGCCGACATCCGTACGCTCATCCAGCCTGGCGTCGGGCCGTCCGCCGACGACCCGCACGCCCCCTTCGCCACCGAGTTCAGTTTCGCCGGGACCACCGAGTTCACCGACCCGATGCTGCACTGGATCCACACCCTCGACTCGCGCGGCGAGGCCCCACCCGACGAGAACCCCGTGGCATGGCAGGACGAGCTGCTCGTCGAGAGCGGGTCGTTCGAGTGGCAGGGCCGCTTCGTCCCGTTCGTCGAGGAGTGGGGACACCTCGGCAGCGCCGGGGTCTTCGGGGTTGGCCGCGACGGCTACGTCCGGGTCGAGGCGGCCGGCTTTGCAATCGAGGTCAGCGCAGCCGCGGGCAACTTCCACGCGGTGAAGTACCGCCATCAGGCTGGGTCCTGGATCGAGGCGGGGCGGGTGGACACCGATGGCTGACCCGGATCGGCCGTTCCTCGACCCGGCGGCTTACGAGCCGGACATCGCCGACCCCGTCGAACTTCGGGCACACCGCAGGCGCCGACTCGCGCTGGCATACCGGGTGTTCGGTGCCATGGGCTGGGGCTCGCTCGGGGACGGGCACATCTCGGCGCGCGACCCCGAGCGACCGGACTGCTTCTGGCTGGGGCGGTACGGCGTGCCATTCCGGTACATGACCACCGACGACCTCGTGCTCGTCCGCCCCGACGGCACCATCGAGGGCGGCGGTCACATCAACATGGCGGCGTACTTCATCCACGCCCCGGTGCACGAGGCCCGCCCGGAGATCGTCTCCGCGGCCCATTGCCACACGCCCTACGGGACTCCGTTCTCGGCGACCGTCACGTTGCTCGAGCCGATCTCGCAGGAGTCGTGCGCGTTCTTCGGCGACCACGAGATCTTCGACGACGAAGAGGTCAACATCGGATCGACCGACGGCGGCAAACGCATCGCGGCGGCGATCGGTGGTGCGCGCGCGGTGATCCTGCGCAACCACGGGCTGCTGACCGTTGGCGCCACCATCGACGCGGCGGCCGGCTACTTCCTTTTGATGGAACGCTGCGCCGAGGTCCAGGTGAAGGCCCGTGACGCACGCCCCATCGGGGCCGAGTCGGCTCGGCGGGTTCACGGCGACTTCGATGAGGTCGCGGCATGGCAGGTGTTCCAGTGGGCACAGCGCACCTACGTGCCCGACGTTACGGTGGCAGGGCAGTAGCCGGTCAGTTGTTCGCGACGATCAGGCTCAACAGGTCGAAGACCACGGTTGCGGCTGCCACACAGGTGATTTCGGCGTGATCGTATGCCGGCGCGACCTCGACGACGTCGGCGCCGACGATGTTGATGCCGGTGAGTTGCCGAAGCATGCGCAGCAGCTCCCGAGAGGTCAGCCCGCCGGCCTCGGGGGTGCCGGTGCCCGGCGCGAAGGCAGGGTCGAGGACGTCGATGTCGACCGACAGGTACACGGGCAGATCTGCGACTCGACGCCGCACGACGTCTACCGCGGTCTCGATTCCCATCACGTCGAGGTCGCCTGCCCGGATGATCCGAAAGCCCATCCTTGCATCATCATTGAGGTCCATCCGGTCGTAGATCGGGCCGCGAATGCCGATGTGGATGGAGTGGTCTTCCACGAGGAGGCCCTCTTCGAACGCTCTTCGAAAGATCGTGCCGTGCGTCACCGGAGCGCCGAAGTAGGTGTCCCAGGTGTCGAGGTGCGCGTCGAAGTGGACAAGCGCGACGGGCCCGTGGACGGAATGGACGGCACGAAGGTTCGGCAGTGCAATGGTGTGGTCGCCGCCGATGGACACCACCCTGCGGCCTCGGTCCCCGATGACCTCCCGCACGTGACCTTCGATCTGCGCGCATGCTTCAGCGATGTCGAACGGCGTTACCGTCACGTCGCCGGCGTCGACGATCTGGACCTCTTCGAGCGGCGCGACGCCGAGCTCGACGTGGTAGCCGGGGCGCAGGGTGCGCGCCGCCTGCCGGACGCCCATCGGGCCGAATCTCGCCCCCGGTCGGTAGGATGTACCACCGTCGAAAGGCACTCCAAGAACGGCGATTTCGTAATCGCTTACCTCGTGGATGTCTGCGATCCGTGCGAACGTGGCCTTGCCCGCGTATCGGGGCACCTGTGTCGATGGGGTAGCACCCATCGGTGGCTGGCTCGTGCTGGACATCGGTGCCTTTCGTACGGAGTCACAGGGCTGGGGGTGCGCTAGTGGTGGTGGGGGCGTGCGGCGCCCTCGCCACGTCGGCGGGCTTCTTCGCCTTCAGCGATCAAGCGGAGCTGCTCGTCAACCTCGCGGCCCTCCAGAAGCGGCTGACTGGGATCCCAGCTTGTTCCCTGCGCCTTGTCCTTCCGGCGTCGGGCGATCGCCGAAATCGCCTCCAGCACAACACGATTTCCGAGCAGCGCGGTAATGTCCGCGTGATCGTACGGGGGAGAAACCTCGACGACGTCGACCCCGAGGACCGGTAGCTCCCTGGGGCATGGCCAGGATCGCACACGTCGATGTCGACGGATAAGAAGACTCCCTCGCACTCGGAGGTGGCGATCTGGAATGCTTCGGTCAGACAGGTTTCCAGGCCTCGCGCCACGATCTCGGTCATCTCATACGATCGCAGGCCGTGGGCGGCCATCCATTGCAGGACAGGCTCGTCGGGCCAGTATCCGCGCAATCCCAGCTGAAGAAACCGGTCGCCGCGCAGCGCGCCGGACTCGATCAGCCGTCGCATTGGGGTGCCGTGTCCGACAAGGGAACCCAGGTGAATGTCACCGGTATCGGCGTGTGCGTCGAAATGGATCATCGATACCTTGCCGAAGCCGTGCTGGCGGGCCACTCCGGTGTGGTCCGGCCAGGCGATGGTGTGGTCACCGCCGAGGATGATCGGGATGGCACCCGCGGAAGAGATCTTGAACACGGCCGCCTCGATCAACTCCACGGCCTGCTCGATGTGCCCGTTGTGGAACTCGACGTCGCCGGCGTCATACACCCGAAGCTCCTTGAGGCCGTCGACGCGCAGCGCCAGGCTGGGACGGGAGTCATCCTGTGGGAGGTAGCAGGCCTGGCGCAGGGCCGATGGACCGAACCGGGTGCCGGAGCGGTAGTTGGTACCGCCGTCCAGCGGTGCGCCGAGGATGACGATGTCGGCGTCGGCGTAGGTCGATACGTCGTCGAGTTCGCAGCGGGGGACACCAAGAAAGGTGATGTCTGGCCCAAATCCTGTGAATGCCATCTATGTTCCGCCTTCGTCGATGATGGGACGGGTGATCAGGTGTTGTCGTGCAATGCGATGACCGCCCGGAACGCATGCCGGATGGTGGCGCGGATTCGGCGCTTGTCCACGGGCCCGAGCGGCCGGTAGATGTTGTCGATCTCCAGCCCGGCCATCACCGCCATCACGGTGCGGGAATCCAGTTCGGGCTGGCGCGAACCCAGATCGCGGAACAGCCGACTGAGGGCAGGCACCATCGCCACGTACCACGCTTCGAACATGGGGCGGAGCCGTTCGTCGCGGCTGGCTTCGGTCACCAGCTCATAGCGCGTGACGATGGCGCCCTGCGGCGACGTAAACCCATCGATGATCATGTCCGCCACCAGGTCCGCCAACTGCTCGGTGGACATTGTCGGCTGTAGCTGCTCGGCGGTGCGGACGACGCGATCGATTTCACGGTCGGACAGCTGCTGGAAGGCCTGGGCGACCAGATCGGACTTGTCGTCGAAGTAGTAGCTCAATGCGCCTAAGGGCATTTGGGCTTGGTTGGCCACGACGCGCATCGACAGTCCAGCAAGTCCGACCTGGGCCATCACCTCGATGGCGGCGTCGATGATCTCGATGCGACGCCGGGCGCCACGCGCAGTGTTCCCCGTGCTGCGCTGAGAATCAATGGGTTTCAGCTCTGTTCGGACGTCAGCACCCTTGCGCGTGGCCACGGATGCGGCGCTCATCCCCGGAACTTGAGGGCGGAGAAGTCGGTGTCCCACATCCAGGCGGGTTGGCTGCTCCAGTTGGAGTAGCCCTTACGGGCGGCGACGGAGTTGTGCAGATCGGCGAGGTTCACCCAACATAGTGAATCACGGTATGCCTTGGCTGCTTCGACATACAGGGCCCGCGACTTGGCGGGGTCGGGCTCGGCGCTGCCCTCGTCCAGGAGCTTGTCTGCTTCGGGAACCGAGCAGCCAAGGAGGTTGACCGGCGCCTTGGTGTACTGATAGATCCGTGACCAAGTGTCGGGATGTGCGGCATCGGGGTTGAACGAGACGACCAGCAGATCGGGGCGTTGTTCAGGGTGGTCGCCAAGGGCGAAAAGCTGCGCCGAGGGGAAGTCCCGAACGGAGGCGGTCAGTCCGGCACCCTGCAGCACCACTTGGATCTGGTTTGCCAGCTCCTGAAGGCTGCTGTCGCCGGTGGGGAAGCCGATCTCCACGTTGCCGCCCTTGCTGCCGATCGCGGCCAGCTTCGACGCGTCGAAGCTGTGCTGGTCGGGGACTGTTCCGTCGGGCAGCATCCCGGTGGGGTAGAACTGTGTCGACGGAGCGCCTTGATCGCCGAACACCGTTGTGGTCAAGGCGGTTTGGTCAAGCCCGGCACTGAGCGCTGCGCGCGCATCGCGGGGGCCGAAGACCTGGGAGGCCGGGTTCACCATGACCAACGTCTTCACCAACGCGTTTTCCTGCAGCACTTGGGTGTTGGCGCCGGTGTTCAGCGCTTCGTAGTCCCCCTTCGACGGACCGTGCAGGATCATGTCGAGCTGGCCCTTGTCGAGTTGAAGGCGCTGGATTGCGGTGGCTGCGATCACCGGCATCTCGACGGTGGTGATCTGGGGTTGGGGTCCCCAGTAGTTCTTGTTGGCGCTGAGCGTGTACTTGTTGGCCGTTACCGCCTCCGTCAGTTCGTAAGGGCCCGTTCCGGCGGTATGAGCCGCCAGCCAGGCCGTGGCGTGGTCGCCACCAGAGGCATGCTGGGTGACAGCGGTTGGGCTGGTCATCAGTGGGCCGTACGGTGAGGCGAGATAGTCGAGGAACGGGGCCACGGGCTTGGTGAGGGTGACGACGAATGTCAGCCGATCCGGCGTCTGCATGTCCTTGACGTCAGAGAGCATGTAGGACGGCCCGGCCGCCATGTCGATCCGGCGCTGGAAGCTGGCTTTGGCCGCTGCAGAGTCAAAGGGCGTCCCATCGGCGAACTTGACACCGTCGCGCAGGGTGAACGTATAGGTGAGCCCGTCGGGGGACATCGTCCACTTCGTCGCCAGTAGACCCTCGAGCTTCGTCGATCCTGGCGCGTACTGGAGCAGCCCCTGATAGGCCGAGGTCATGATGAGCAGACCTTCGGGTTGGTAGAAGACGTCGGGGTCCAATGGCGGGGGGTCGCTCATCAGGGGAGTGCGGACCGTCGTCATCAAGGCGGCGTTGTCCGTCGGGGTGTCGCTGGTTCCCGAGCAGGCCGTGCTCGCGAATAGCAGGGCAACCACCGCAAGGGATGTGACGCCGGACATAAGTTTCACGCTCAGAGCTCCTGCACTTGGGTACTTTTCGACGATTCGGCCAGCTGGTGGTGCAGTTTCGGCGTCAGCTTGCCCTCGGTTCGCAATCGAGTGTGTGCAAGGTGTATTTCGTCCGCGTGACACCGCGGTTACCAGTTTGTACGAACGTCCAAGTTTTGGACGGTCGACCTAGAAACGCTTGTATCCGCGTCCTAGGCTGTCGGCAGGCAGCCCGGCTGCCAACTGGTTAGCACGCTCAAATGTGAAGGGAAGGAACACAATGCCCACAACAGTGCCAGGCGCGTTCGATCTCAGCGGTCAGGTGGCACTCGTCACCGGATCGAGCAGCGAACTCGGTATCGGGTTCGCATCAGCCCGGTTGTTGGGCCAGTTGGGTGCGTCGGTGATGGTCACCGGGACCACGGACCGCGCGGTCAAACGCGCCGATGAGCTGCAAAGGGAGGGCATCACGGCTAGCTCGCACATCGCCGACCTGATGGATCCCAATGCCGCGCGTGAACTCGTGCAGGCCACCGAGGCAGCGTTCGGCAAGCTCGACATCCTGGTCAACAACGCCGGACTGGCGTCAGTGAACATCCCCGAACGGCCCAATCGGTTAGTGGCGATGACCAATGAGGAGTGGGCGCTCGCCCTTCGGCGCAATGTGGACAGTGCGTTCTTCGTCACGCGGGGCGCGTTGCCTGGGATGGTCGAGCGCGGGTACGGCCGAATCATCAACGTGGCCTCCACGGCAGGCGTGCTCACCGCATACACCGGTGATGTCGGCTACCACACCGCCAAGGCGGCAATGCTGGGAATGACGCGGTCGGTCGCGGTCGACTTCGCCGCAGACGGCGTGACGGCCAACGTCGTGCTGCCCGGCTGGATTGCGACGGCTGCTCAGCTCCCGTCCGAGGTTGCCGCGGGCGAGGCTACTCCGGTGGGCCGGTCGGCAACTGCGTCCGAGGTCGCCGCTGGCATCGCATTCCTCGCCGCACCGGGCGCTTCGTACGTCACCGGCACCACGTTGGTGATCGACGGTGGCAACTCGATTGCCGGGGTGAAGATTCCCGACTGACCCGTGGCCAATGCGGGCACCAAATCCGCTCTTGACGCTTGCCTCGTTCGGACTAATGTCCTAAACAGGTGGCCGGGGCCGCCCGCCACGGAACACCAGACGACGGTGGAAGGCAGTCTGGCGTCATGAAGCTGCAGCACTATCTCGGCGGGCTGGAAGGGTTTTCCGGGCCGCTACGCCTCGAGAAGCGGGTTTTCGTCGAGGACTGGGAGACGCGGATCTTCGGCATCCACGTCGCGATGATGGGCCTGAGTAATCACCTGGGTTCCGCGTTGCCGCGCTACCCAATCGCCGACGTGCCCACCAGCTTCCGCGACACATGGACCTGGGCCGACCTGCGTACCCGCGCGGAGGAGATGAACCCACTCGATTACTTCAAGTTCCGCTACTACGAAAAGTGGCTTGGCGGCATCACCGAGTTCTTCATCGACAAGGGTTATGTCAGTGAAGACGAATTAGCCGCGCGGGCGGCGGAACTGACCGCCCAACCGACACGGACGGACGGTGACCCCGCGATCGACGACCAGGTGCGGGAATATCTGCTGAAGGGCGACAGCCCGCGTCGTGACGACGCACACCCCAAGTTCGCCGTCGGCGCGCGTGTGCGCATCGCCGACGTCCCGGCGGCGGCGCACACCCGGCTGCCCGGGTATCTGCGTGGCCGGGAGGGCGCGGTGGAGCGGGTGATCGAGGGTGGCTGCGGCTATTTCCATCACACCGGTGACGGCATCGGCGATCCGATGCCTGTCTACATCGTCGCGTTCGGCCCGGACGAGTTGTGGGGCGAGCGCGCCGAAGACGGTCCGATGACCGTCTACGCCGAACTCTTCGAGGCATACCTGGAACGGATCGAGGGCGCCGCATGACCGGCCAGTTCGCTTATCCGCCCGATCGCGAGGACTCCAGTGCGGCGAAGGTGGCGGCGCTGGAATCGCTGTTGATCGAGAAAGGCGTCATCACCGGGCAGACGGTGGACAAGGTGCTCGCCTACTTCGAGTCGGAGATGACGCCGCTGAACGGAAAGAAGATCGTCGTCACGGCCTGGACGGACCCGGGCTTCGCGCAGCGCGTGGTGGCCGACACCCCGGCCGCGATCGCCGAGCTGGACCTGCCACTGGGGATGGCCGGTGCCGAGGGTGAGCATCTGCGGGCGGTGGCCAACGGCCCCGGTGTGCACAACTTGGTGATCTGCACGCTGTGTTCTTGCTTCCCGTGGCCGGTGCTCGGGCTGCCGCCCTATTGGTACAAGGACCCGGTCTTCCGGGCGCGGGCGGCCAGTGAGCCACGCAAGGTGCTCGCCGAGGTCGGCGTCGACCTGCCCGACGACACCGAGATCAGGGTTTGGGACGCCAGCGGCGCCTCACGGTGGTTCGTGATTCCCGAACGGCCATCTGGCACAGAGGATTTCACCAATGAGCTGCTGATGGACCTGGTTACCACCGAATCGATGATGGGGGTTGCGCTGGCGGGGCCAGCGACATGACCGGCGACGTCAGGATGCGGTTGCACGAGACCTGCACGACCGATCAGGCCGCACCGCAGTTCGACCACGACTGGCAGCGGCGAGCGTTCGGGCTGGCGCTGGCGCTGGCGGAGTTCGGCCACTACGACTGGGAAGACTTCCAGCAGAACCTAATTCAGAACATCGGGGAGTGGGAGGGCGCGCCGGATACCGCACGGGGTGACTGGCAGTACTACGACCACTGGGTGGCCGCGCTGGAGAAGGTCGTCGCCGACCACCACCTGCTCACCGCGCCGGTCGCCAAAGATGCTGGTGACCACGCCGTGCACGAATAGTGCGACGCCGGACTGCAGCTGTTCGGAACGCGGGGAGTCGCAGCCGTCGGAATCGTAGACGTCTGCGCCGAGGCAGGACTGACCAAGCGGTACTTCTACGAGAATTTCGCGTCAATCGACACACTCGCCGACGCCGTATTCGAACACGTGACGAGCAATCTCATCCCAGCGGTTGCTCCGGCGATCGAGGCCGGTGCCGGTCGCGACCCCCGGCCCGCCCTGACGGTCTACACGCGCGCGCTCTTGAGCGATCCGCGGGTGGTGCGGTTGCTCGCCGTCGAGTCCGAGGCCGGCCCGCTCAAGAAGTACCGCGATGAATTCCCGACGCGCGCAGTCGAGCTCTGGTTCGCCTTCGCCGCCGACGATGATGCCCTCCCTCCACCGAAGGAGCTGCGGCTCAAGGCGTACGGATTCATCGGCGCTGCGCAGCAGATCGGCGTTGCATGGCTCGATGGCCAGCTTCCGCTGACCATGGACGAGGTGATCGACCAACTCGTCGACATGTTCAACCGGATCTCCGGTATCGCCCCGCCGGACATCGCGTCGGACCCGCGATAGCCGGCCGATCAACGGGCTTGCGACGACAGCCCACCGATGAGGAGGTCGGCCGCGGCGTCGGCGTGCCGGTCGATATCCGATTCAGTCCTCGGCAGCTGGCCGAACAGGCGAGTCGTCATCGCATCACTGGCATAGAGGGCGGCGCCGCCCGACGTGATCATGTAGTAGATCGTCTCCAGGGGAATCGGCCGGATCCGCGCCTCGGCGATGAGCTGCTCGACGAGGGGGCGATACCGAGCAGCCATCGGGAGAATGTAAGTGGCGCACAGATAATCGAGTCGTTCACTGGCCTGCGTCGACTCTCCGTCGACGATGCGTAGCAGCTCGGGGCGGTGCGCCGAGACCTTGACGAAGGTGCGAATGAACCAGCGGAGGCGCTGCAGGGGATCGACGTGTTCCCGGTCGGTGGCCTCGAGTTCTCGAACGAGCCCACCAAATCCCCAGTCGACGGCCGCGCGCCAGATTGCCCACTTGGACCCAAATCTCTGGTGAAGAAGGTTGTGGCTTACCCCAAGTTCGCGGCTGAGCGTTCGTACGGAGACACCCCCGTACCCGTGGGTGGCGAAGGCTCTCAGCGCGGCAGCCAGTACGTCGTCGTCTGGCGCGGGTGCTTCGGCCTTCGTCGGGCGCCCACGCCTGCGTGTGCGCTGTTCGGTCACTGCAGCACCTTATGACGCCGGTGTCTATATCCCGTCATCATCCACCGCGATCACCTGCGCCGGGCACCGGCGGGCGGCGATGAGGACATCACGACGGAGCGCCTCCGGCGGATCGGCTTGGAGCAGAACCACCCGAGCGCCGTCGTCTAGATCGAACACGTCGGGCGCGGCGAAGGTGCATTCCCCCGCCCCGATGCAACGCTCGGCGATCACCGAAACCTTCATTGCCAGTCCTTCCGCGTCCAGTCGGCAGCGTTCATTTTAATTGACAATTGCCTATTTAATCATTAATTTGACTGCCAGCGCTTGTCAGACGAGGAGGTGGACATGACCGGTGTGGTGATCGTGGGCGGTGGGATCGGCGGTCTGACCGCCGCGGTCTGCCTAGTGCAAGCCGGATTCGGGGTCCGGGTGGTCGAGCAAGCGCACCAGTTCGGTGAGGTGGGCGCCGGGGTGCAACTGGGTCCCAATGCCACCCGGGTCCTGGGGCGAATAGGACTCGGAGATTCATTGGAGGAAGTGGGATTCCGGCCCGATGCCGTCCGGCTGCTGCGGTGGGAAGACAGCAGCGTACTGACAGAACAGCCGCTCGCCGCCGTAGCCGAACGGGAGTTCGGATCGCCGTACTACACGCTCTACCGGCCCGGCTTGGTCGACCTGTTGGCCGGTGCGCTGCCGCCGGGCGTCGTTCGGCTGGGCGCCGTGGTGACCGGTGTCGACGCAGGAGCGGACGGGCGGGTCGCCGTTGTCGGCGACGTCGCCGCACGCTTCTCCGGTATGGCCGCATACCGGGCGCTGGTGCCGCACGACCGAGTCCGATCAGCGGAGACCGCGGTGGTGCGCAACTGGCTGGGACCAGATCAGCACCCGGTCGCCTACCCGGTGGGCCGGGATGCCCGCTACCTCAACCTGGTGTGCGTCGTGCCCGAACCGTCGTGGACGACCGAGGCGTGGAACGTGCCCGGCAGTGTCACCGACCTTCAGGCCCACTTCGCCGGTTGGAGCGCGGAGCTCACCACGCTCCTCGACGCCGTTGAGGAGCCCGTATTCAAGTGGGCACTCTACGACCGCGAACCACTCGCCCGGTGGTCGACGGCGACCACGACCCTGCTCGGCGACGCGTGCCATCCGATGTTGCCGTTCCTGGCTCAGGGCGTCGGACAAGCCATCGAAGACGCGGCGGCACTGGCGCGTTGTCTGTCCGAGACGTCGCTCGACATTTCGATCGCCTTGGCCCGCTACGAGACGGCGCGGCGTGCGCATACCGCGAAGATTCAACGAATGTCGTGGGACAACAACACCTTCTATCACCTGCCCGACGGTCCCGAACAACGGGCGCGCGATACCGCACTGCAAGCGGGCGCCGCGGGTTCCGGGCTGGAAGGCCTCCGTTGGATTTACGGAAGCGACCCGGGGACAGTCGCGATATGACCGTCCCTGGACGGCTGACGCGAGACAGCTTCGGCCGGGGCGAGCACACCAACTATGTGCCGCACATCTTCATCACCGACGAGATCGGCATGCTGGCCGGCCGCGAGCGAGAAGGCCTCCCGAAACTACTGGCCGACGTCGATTTCGACACCGGTCGCGTCACTGCCGAAGGCCTGATCACCGCGTCCCTGTCACGTCCCGCCGGCTTCGTGCTCGCGCGCGGCGTCTTCCGCCCAAGCGAGTTGGTCAAAGAGGTGTCCAGTGCCGAGTCCGTCGTCTCCAAGATGCTCGGCCTGCGCATCGTTGGATCGGCTGTGCCCGGCGGCCCGCTCGCTCTGGGCGAATGGATACCGTCGGCGATCGAAGTCTCCGGTGGCGAATTGTGGTCCGGGGACGGCTCCCTCACCTTCACCGGCGCCTCCGAGCTCAGTCCGATACATCGCCTCCCTACCCGCTCGCCTAAGCCAGGGAGCGGGCAGACCTCAAATGGATATACGGAAACGACCCGGAGGTAATCGCGAAATGACCGTCACATCGGACCCGCCGGCCGTTGAAGTACCCACGTCGTTCCGGTATTTCGAGAACCGGGACAGCGCAGCCGGCAAGGCGCTCGCGCGCGCGCTGAGCAAGTACGTCACGGGGCCGGTGGCATTTCCCGACGCCGTCGTGACCGAGCTGGGCCGTGATCGCGCACGCTCCGATCCGCTCTCCGATGCCTTCATGGAGGCGGCGTTCAAGGGCAAATACGCCCGGGAGGCCCGCAAGATGGTCGATCAAGCCCTCGACCACGGCATTGGCAGCGTGCCAAACGCGTCCCCCGAGCTGGTAGCGCTCTTCGGGCACCTCGACGCCGAACCCGACTGGCTGGACTGGGACCGCGTCGAGCGTGGCGCCAAGGTGTTCCGCCGCTACGGCGTGGACGCGTTCTACTACTTCGGGCTCATCACCATCGACGGTTACCGCAACGAGTTCATCCACAAACCGCTCATCCTGACCGGTGCGTACACGGGCGGAAGCGCATTCGGCCGATTCCTCGAAACGTGCCGCTTCTGGATCGACGTCTCCGAGCCCGGCGGACTTCGCCAAGGAGGTGAGGGCCGCAAGACCGCGGTGACGGTGCGCATCATGCACTCGATGATTCGCCGCCGAATCGCCCCACACCCAGAATGGGACGGTCCTCGGCTCGGCATCCCGCTGAGCCAAAACGCTCAGTTGGGAACCCTCTTCACGTCGTTCCTGCTCAACGAGCACACCAAGAAGCTGGGGTACTTGGTTACCGACGACGAGATCCTCGATCACATGCACTTCTGGCGCTACGTCGGATACCTCCTCGGAGTCGAGCCGAGCCTCTACCCCGAGACCGTCGAAGACTGGTGGCGGATGGCCTACACGACCATGTTGCAAGACACCAAGCACGACGGTCCGGATGCCAGGATGCTCGCGCAGTCGTTCGTTTCAGCGTTTGGCCCGACCGATGAGGACAGCACTGAGGCCCGGAGACGAAAGACCAAGGAATACCACAAGGTTCGCAATTGGGGCAGATTCTTCCTCTCTGCCAAGTCCTTCACGGTCAACGACCTGCCCGACCCCGGCTGGCGTCGCTGGCTACCGCTACTTCGCGTTGGGCCCAATCTCGTCACCGACATCGGCCGGCGCATCGTCCCGGGCTATGCGGACGTCATCGATCGACGGCAGCGCGCGCGTCGGTTGGCGTGGCTCGAATCCCACATGGCGGGGCAACCACCCAGGTTCACCCCGGTGGAGGTGCTCTCACGGTGACTACCGGCCAGCAGGTAGTCCAGGTGCAATCCTCAACTCCAACAGGCGATGTCCACGACGGTCCAGTGCGGGTGGTCTTGGCTGAGGACGATGTCTTGCTCCGAGAGGGACTCGCCAGCCTGTTGGACCGCTCGGGGTTCGACGTCGTCGGGCAGGCCGGTGATGGGATGCAGCTGCTCGCGATGGTTCGTGACCAGAAACCTGGGCTGGTCGTGACCGACATTCGGATGCCGCCGACCCACACCACCGAGGGCCTCGACACCGCTCGAGTGATCCGTGAAGAGCTGCCCGGCATCGGTATTCTGGTGCTGTCGGCGCACGTCGTCGTGGACGGTGCGGATGGTGCCGACGCCCTTAGTTCCGCCGATCAGCCTGGCGCGATCGAGCGTGCGATGCGCTCGAGCGTTTCGTTGTCCACCCGGTAGTACGCCCACTTGCCGCGCTGTTCACGGCCGACGATACCGGCGTCGACGAGCAGCTTCATGTGGTGCGACACCGTCGGTTGGGTAAGGCCCAGCGGTTCGGTCAGATCGCAGATGCAGGCCTCGCCTCCGCTCGAGGCGGCGATCAGCGACAGCAGCTTCACCCGGGCCGGGTCACCGAGCGCCTTGAACACTGCTGCCAACCGTTCGGCGGCTGCACCGTCCAAGATCCCCCCGGTCAGCGGCGAACAGCAAGCGGCCAGATCGGCGGTGCTCGCAGGGGCATCGGGCATGAGAGGATCATTGCACACCCATTGACAAACATCGATACGTCGGACAGAGTCGATGTATCGAAGTTCATCGATATGAGGAGTGGTGATGTCGGAACTGCCCGTCGTGGTGATCGGTGCCGGGCCGCAGGGTTTGGCTGCGGCTGCACATCTTCTCGAGCGTGGCGTGGAACCGCTGGTCCTGGAGAGTGGTGAAGGTCCCGGATCTGCGGTCACACAGTGGGGCCACGTCCGGACGTTCTCACCGTGGCCCGAATTGGTCGATGCTGCCTCGGCCCGACTGTTGGAGCCGACTGGTTGGCGCACGCCGTCCGACGGCTACCCGACGGGCAGGGAGTGGGTCGAGTCGTATCTCGCGCCTTTGGCGCACGTGCTGGGTGATCGGGTGCGGTACGGAACTCGCGTGCAGGCGGTGTCGCGGCGTGGGCGTGACCGGCTGGTGAGCCCTGGCAGGGCCGAGCAGCCCTTCGTGGTGCACGTGGTCGGCGCCGACGGTGTGGAGGCGCGGCTGGAAGCTCGAGCCGTGATCGATGCCTCTGGTACCTGGCAGCAGCCCAATCCTGCTGGCGCGGACGGCATTCCGGCAATCGGTGAGCGCCGAGCGGCCGCTGCGGGCGTGCTCTCCTACGTGCCACCGCGCCGTGCCGACGCGACCGGCTTCGCAGGCAAGCACGTGGTCGTCGTGGGTAGTGGCCACTCGGCGATGACGGCGATCATCGAACTCGCCGACATCGTGCACCAGGATCCGACCACGATGGTGTCCTGGGGGCTGCGACGCGGAGTCGTCGGTGCGACTTTCGGCGGCGGTGCGGCAGATGAGCTTCCGCAGCGGGGTGCTCTTGGTGTGCGCTCCCGTCAAGCGGTCGCAGCGGGCCAGGTCGCCCTGCTGACGGGGTTCCGTACCGAACGCGTCGAGCTGATCGACGGTCAGGTGATCCTGCACGCCGAGGACGGGCGCGCGCTGCCACCCGCCGACCACGTGGTGGTGCTCACCGGTTTCCGCCCCGACTTGTCGTTCTTGTCGGAGATGCGCATCGAGCTCGATCCGATCCTGCAGGCCCCGGTCAACCTCGCGCCTTCGATCGATCCGAACCTGCACTCGTGTGGCAGCGTGACGCCGCACGGGGCCGCCGAGCTGACGCATCCCGAGCCCGGTCTGTACATCGTGGGGATGAAGTCCTACGGCCGCGCGCCGACCTTCCTGGCGATGACCGGCTACGAGCAGGTCCGCAGTGTCGCCGCCGACCTCGCCGGTGACCACGAGGCCGCCCGCCGGGTCGAATTGGTGCTGCCCGAGACCGGTGTCTGTAGCGGCGCAGGTCTGTTCGACAGCCCCGACGGCGAGGATGCCGGCGGCTGCTGCGGTTCCGCCCCGTCGGAGGCGCAGTCATTGTCGTTGTCGCAAAACCTGATTGGCGGATAGCAATTTCGGAACCGCACGCAGCCAGCGCATCCGACGGTGTCGGGCTGCGCTGGGTGCTGGCGACCCTGTGCGTCACCGAGATCACCAGCTGGGGTGTGCTGTACTACGCCTTCACGGTCCTGTCAGCCCAGATCTGCGTTGACACCGGCTGGTCGGCTCCCGCCGTGACCGCGGCCTTCTCGGCCGGCCTGGTCACGTCGGCACTGGCGGGCATCGTGGTCGGGCGTTGGTTGGACCGTCACGGCCCTCGGTGGATCATGGCGATCGGCTCGCTGCTGGGTGTGCTGGCCGTATTGGCGGTCGCCGCGGCGCCGAACTATCCGTGTTTCGTGGCGGCGTGGGTATTCGCGGGTTTCGCGATGAGCGCGGTGTTCTACGCGCCGGCGTTCGCTGCGGTGACGCGCTTCTTCACTCACGACGCGGTACGGGCGCTGACGGCCCTGACGCTGGTCGCAGGGTTCGCCAGCACCGTGTTTGCGCCGCTGACTGCCGTGTTGTCCGCTCACTTGAGCTGGCGCGAAACCTATTTGGCGCTTGCCGCCGTGCTGGCAGTCGTCACCGTTCCGGCTCACTTGCTGGGTCTACGGCGGGCGTGGCCACCGCTCAGCGTGCCGCACGCCCTCGAGGCGCCGTCGCGCGCGGTCCGGAGTCGGCCCTTCGTAGCCCTCACGGTGTCGTTTGCGTTGGCGGCGCTGGCGTCCTACGCCGTCGTCGTCAACCTCGTCCCGTTGATGTCTCAGCGGGGTTTCAGCACCGGCGCCGCTGCGGTGGCTCTCGGCTTGGGCGGAGCCGGGCAGGTTCTCGGCCGACTCGGCTACCAGGCGATGGTGCGCCGGATCGGCGTCGTGCCGCGGACTGTCATCGTGATGATCGCGGTCGCGGCGACGACCGCGCTACTCGGGCTGTTCACCTCGTATGTCGCGCTCGCGACGGTGGCCGTCGCGGCGGGCGTGGTTCGTGGCATCATGACCCTGCTGCAAGCCACGGCGGTCACCGAACGTTGGGGCGCAACCCATTACGGCAGGCTCAGCGGCTGGCTGTCAGCGCCCATCATGATCAGCACCGCGTTGGGCCCGTTCGTCGGTGCCGCGCTTGCCACGATGCTGCACGGCTATGCCGCGATGTTTTTGGCTCTCGGTGCGATCGCCACGCTCGCCGCGGCCTGCGCTGCAGCGACTTCCACGGATCGGGAACCGATCATCGGGCACATCATGACCGGTGAACGGTGACGTGCAGATCGGCCAGCAGGCGCCTTACGCGTTGTTCGATTTCATCGCGGATGGGGCGGACCGCCGCGACGTCCTGGCCGGCGGGGTCGGGGAGGTCCCAGTTCTCGTAGCGCTTGGCGGGGAAGATCGGGCAACTATCGCCGCAGCCCATGGTAATGACGACATCGGCGGCCTGAACGATCTCCTCGGTCCACGGCTTGGGGCACTCGCCGGTGATGTCGATGCCGACCTCGGCCATCGCCTCGACCGCTGACGGGTTGATGCGGTCGCCAGGCTCTGAGCCACCCGACCACGCCACCGCGCCGTCACCCGCGAGATGGGTGAAGTAGCCAAGCGCCATTTGGGAGCGACCCGCGTTGTGCGTGCACAGGAACAGCACCGTCGGTTCGGTCATCGGTCATGACTCCTTGGTGGTCGGTCGGGGCCGCGGCGTGATTGGGACGTGAATCGCCGCCGCAATGCGAGTGAGACGTAGACCAGGGCGACTAGGACGGGGACCTCGATGAGCGGACCGACCACACCGGCCAAGGCCTGACCCGAGGTGGCGCCGTAGGTGGCGATCGCCACGGCGATGGCCAGCTCGAAGTTGTTGCCTGCCGCAGTGAAGGCCAGGGTAGTGGTGCGCTGATAGCCCAGCCGCAGGACCGCGCCGAGGAGGTAGCCCCCCACCCACATGATGGCGAAGTAGGCCAGTAGCGGTAGCGCGATGCGAGCCACCTCCCATGGTCGACTGGTGATCTGATCACCCTGCAGCGCAAAGAGAATCACGATGGTGAACAGCAGGCCGTAGAGAGCCCACGGTCCGATCCGGGGAAGGAACGTGGATTCGTACCACTCTCGGCCCATGGCCTTCTCGCCGAGCCGACGCGACAGATACCCGGCCAGTAGCGGAATGCCAAGGAAGATCAATACCGACTTGGCTATCTGCCACGGCGACGTCGTGATCGTGGTCTGTTCCAGACCGAGCCAACCAGGCAGCACCGAGAGGTAGAACCAGCCGAGGACGGCGAACATGACGACCTGGAAGATCGAATTCAGTGCGACGAGAACGGCGGCCGCCTCACGATCACCGCACGCCAGGTCGTTCCAGATGATCACCATCGCGATGCACCGCGCCAACCCGACGATGATCAGACCGGTCCGATACTCGGGCAGATCAGGCAGTAGCAGCCACGCCAAGGCGAACATCAACGCAGGGCCCAGAATCCAGTTCAAAACCAGTGAGCTGACGAGCAGTTTGCGGTCGCCGGTGACCGAATCCAGTTTGTCATAGCGGACCTTCGCCAGCACCGGATACATCATGATCAGCAGGCCGAGCGCGATGGGCAGTGAAATGCCGTCGATCTCAACGTCGTTCAGCGCGGTGTTCAGCCCGGGGATCCAGCGACCCAACAGCAGACCGGCGAGCATCGCGACACCGATCCACACCGGCAGGAACCGGTCCAGGGTGGACAACTTGCCCACCACCGGCGGGATGGAGGTCGTCGACGTGGTGACTTCACTCATGCCGGCGCAACCACCAGCTCGTGATCGCTCAGGTTCAACAGCAGCGAAAGCGCTTGCAGTGCTTCGGGAATGACTGCGTAATACACCCAGGAGGCACGTCGCTCGGACCGGAGCAGCCCAGCATTGCGAAGCACCTTGAGGTGATGCGACACCGTCGGCTGGGAGACCGCCACACCCATCGAGATGTCGCACACGCACGCCTCGCCCCCGACATGGCTGGCGATGGCACTGAACAAGCGCAATCGCACCGGATCTGCCAACGCCTTGAGTTTGGCGGCAAGGGCGGCGGCATCCTCCGGTGACAGTGGGTCCCGCATCAGCGGCGGCGAGACGCAACATCCACCGTCCGACGCGGACGACCCGAGTGACTTCGACATTCATCGATATTGACAGGCATCGAATTGGCAAGCAAGTGAACAGATGGCAACGGATTGACGGTGGGCTCGTCGCAACGCGTACCTGAGGGGCGTCAGCGCCGAACTCATCGCTCGAACGTCCGGGCGTCGGTCCTTTGCCGCAGGATCACCTGCCGTTTTCTCAATGCCGATTGGCCAGCTCACCAGCGAAGGGCAAGTGCGCTCTTACCAGGTGTTCGCTCGGCAGCGCAATGAATTTAACGTAATCGCAAATTATTGCTGCCTTCCGTCGCTTAGTGTTCCTGCATTACTCGCCACCATGGATTGGACAGCACGATGACGACAGAGAACGTGGCGGTTCCCGCTACTGCGGACGACGGTCCGGAACTGAAGCGAACCCTCGGCCAGTTCCAGGTGTTCGCGATCTCGTTCGCGTTCATCTCGGTGGCGGTCGGCATCTTCGCGTCGTACGAGAACCTGCTCGGGACCGCGGGACCGGTCGGAATCTGGCTGTGGGTCATCGCCTCGGTGGGGCAGACGCTGGTGGCCCTGGTGGTCGCGCAGTTCGCGGCGCGCATCGCGCTCAGCGGATCCTCGTATCAATGGGCCTCCCGCTTGGCCAACCCCAAGATCGGCTGGCTGTTCGGGTGGTTGACCTTCTGGTACCTGGCGACGGCCGTGGTCGCGATGGACAACGCGCTGGCCAGTCAGGCGTTCATGCCGCTGGCAGGCTTGCCGGAAAGCGAAGACACCGCGCGAATGATCACGGTGGTGATCTTGATCATTCAGGCCGTGCTGGTGATCGCCTCGACCCGCCTTCTCGGCCTGATCAGCTCCGCCGCGGTCGGGCTCGAGTTGGCCATCGTCGTGGTACTCGTGATCGCCTTGGTCGCCGTCATGCTGTTCTCCGGCAGTGGCACCTTCGACAACCTCACCTCCCGCGGTATCACCGCCGACGCGCCCGACTACTTCGGACTGGGCGGCGGGTTGATGGCCGGGATGCTCATGGGCCTGCTCACACTCATCGGCTTCGACTCCGCGGCGAACCTTGCCGAGGAAGCCAAGGATCCGTTTCGCACTGTCCCACGCGCGATCGTCTCATCGGTCGTCGCCGCAGCGGTCTTGGGGCTGGCGTTCTTGATCGCACTCACCCTCGCCATCAAGGACATCCCGGCGGTGAGCGCCAGCCAGTCACCGGTCGCCGCGATCATCCGCGGTCAGCTCGGACCGGTGGCCGAACGAATCCTGCTGGCAGGGCTGACCTTTGCGATGTTCGGTGCCGGGATGGTGGTGATGGCCGCCTGTGCGCGACAGGTATTCGCGATGGCACGCGATCGGCGCTTTCCTGCGCACGGACTGATGCGACGGGTCAATCCCAAGACGCAGACCCCGGTTTTCGCAACGATCCTGATCGTCGTCATCGGTGTCGTCCTGATGCTGGCGCTTCCAGGGCAGGCTCTGCTGCAGCTGATCCTCGGTGGCACGATACTGCCCGCGCTGATCTATGGCGCCATCGTGATTTTGTACCTCGCGGTGCGTAAACGGTTGGAGCAGAAGGAGGGCGGGTTCAGTCTGGGCCGCTTCGAGCTGCCGGTCTCGGTCGCCGCGCTGATCTGGGTGGGGGCCGCACTGGTGTTCCTCGTGACCCCCGGCGATGCCACCGTTCCCTCCCTGATCGTCCTGGGCCTGATCCTGGCCGGCGGCGTCTACTTCGCCTACATGATGATCTTCAACCGCGAGGTGCTCGACACCGAACCGGGCAACGACGACGCGGTCGCGATTCCGCCTGCGGTGACGGCATGACGTCCACCACCGCGCGGCCGGCCGAGCTGACCGGCCGTGTCGTCGACCCCGGCGACGCCGACTACGCAGATGCCAGCACGGGCTGGAATCTGCTGTTCTCCCACCGTCCGAGGGTGATCGTCTTCGCCCAGGAGACGGGAGACGTCGTCAACGCGCTGGCGTGGGCGCGGCAGAACCACGTCCCGCTCCGGGTGCGCAGCGGCGGCCACTGTCTTGAGGGCTGGTCCAGCGTGGACGACGGGATCGTGATCGACGTCAGCGACATGAAGTCGGTGTCGATCGACTCGGCTTCGCGGGTCGCGACCGTCGGCGCCGGCCTCAACCAGCTGGAGGCCGTCACCGCACTCGGCAGGGCCGGCTTCGTCGCACCGACGGGAACCGAGGGATCCGTCGGCCTGGTCGGCGCGACTCTCGGCGGCGGTTTCGGACTGCTCACCCGTCACTTGGGAATGGCGTCGGACAACCTGATCGCAGCAGAGATCGTCGTCGCCTCGGGAGCCGATGGCGCCGAGATCATCATTGCCGACGAGAACCAGAACGCGGACCTGCTCTGGGCGTTGCGCGGCGCAGGCAACGGCAACTTCGGGATCGTCACCTCGCTGACCTACCGGGTTCATCCGCTGACACGGGCCGTCTACGTCACGGCGGCGTGGCCACGCCTTGGTGATCTGCCCGCGGTGTTCGAGGCTTGGCAGCGCTGCGCGCCCCACGTCGACGACCGTCTCACTAGCCAGCTCGAGATCCACCGGGGCGCGGTGCAGTTGGTCGGGGCACTCGTGTCCGGGTCCGAGTCC
>JAOPWT010000583.1 GCA_025965555.1 Mycobacterium sp. | reverse complement strand
TCTTCGCGCAAGCGCTCATCAGAATCCTCGCTTCTTCGCGCAAGCGCTCATCAGAATCCTCGCTTCTTCGCGCAAGCGCTCATCAGAACACCACCGGCTGCTGGAACTCGCCCCACACGGCCTTGAGTGCAGCCACCATCTCACCGACGGTGCAATAGGCGTTGGCACAGTCGACGAGCCTGTGCATCAAATTGTCGGTCCCCTCGGCCGAACGCGACAGCGCGGCAAGGGTCTCCTTGACCGCCACCGGATCGCGCTCGGCCTTCACCTTCGCCAACCGCTTGAGTTGCAGATCCCGACCCTCGGCGTCCAATTCATAGGTGTCGATGTCGGGTGGCGGCTCGTCGGTGACGAACTTGTTGACCCCGACGACGGGGCGTTCGCCGGATTCGACCTCGTGGTGGATCTTGAACGCCTCGTCGGCGATGAGCCCCTGCAGGTAACCGTCTTCGATGGAACGCACCATGCCGCCGTGCTTCTCGAGATCGTCCATGATCTCGACGATCTTGGCCTCGGTCGCGTCGGTGAGTGCCTCGACGAAGTACGAGCCGCCCAGCGGGTCAGCCACCTTCGTCACGCCCGTCTCGTAGGCGAGGATCTGCTGGGTGCGCAACGCCAACGTCGCCGACTCCTCGCTGGGCAGCGCGAACGGTTCGTCCCACGCCGCGGTGAACATCGACTGGACGCCACCGAGCACCGCGGCCAGCGACTCGTAGGCGACGCGAACGAGGTTGTTCTGCGCCTGCGGCGCGTACAGCGACGCGCCGCCCGCGACGCAGCCGAAGCGGAACATGGACGCCTTGTCCGTGGTGGCGCCGTAGCGCTCGCGCACGATGGTCGCCCACCGGCGTCGGCCCGCCCGGTACTTCGCGATCTCCTCGAAGAAGTCACCGTGCGTATAGAAGAAGAAGGAGATCTGGGGCGCGAACTTGTCGATGGTCATCCGACCGCGCTCGACGACGGTGTCGCAGTAGGTGACGCCGTCGGCGAGGGTGAACGCCATCTCCTGGACGGCGTTGGCGCCCGCGTCGCGGAAGTGGGCGCCCGCCACCGAGATCGCGTTGAACCTCGGTACCTCGGCGGCACAGAACTCGATGGTGTCCGCGATCAAGCGCAGTGACGGCTCCGGCGGCCATATCCACGTGCCGCGCGACGCGTACTCCTTGAGGATGTCGTTCTGGATGGTCCCGGTGAGTTTCTCGCGCGGCACGCCCTTCTTCTCGGCGGCCGCGACGTAGAAGGCCAGCAGGATCGCGGCGGTGCCGTTGATCGTGAAACTGGTGCTGATCTTGTCCAGTGGGATGCCGTCGAACAGGACTTCGGCGTCGGCGAGAGTGTCGACGGCGACGCCGACGCGTCCGACCTCCTCGCCGTACTCCTCGTCGTCGGAGTCGTAGCCGCACTGGGTCGGCAAGTCGAGTGCGACCGACAGGCCGGTGCCACCCTGGCCCAGCAGGTACCGATACCGCTTGTTCGACTCCTCCGCGGTGCCGAATCCCGAATACTGGCGGAACGTCCAGGTCTTGCCCCGGTAGCCCGACGCGAAGTTGCCCCGGGTGAAGGGGTACTCGCCGGGCGGGGGCGGGTCTGCCGCGCGGTCGCCTGGTCCGTATACGGGCTCTAGCGGGATGCCAGAGGGCGTCTCTACCCGGGGTATGGCTTGGTCACTCATCGAGGGATAACGTACTTGCTAAAAATGAGAATGCCAATACCGCACAGTGGAAACACACCGCGATTTCGGCGTCGCGCGGCACGTCAGCCATGGTGTGGCCGCACGGCCCGTTCCGCCTAACCAGGGCCGTCGGCGGCTGTGCGAGCATGGGACTTGCCGAAAATGAGAATGTCCCTATCGTTCGGCTAACATCGAGAGAAGCGATCCGAGGAGGACCATGTCGAGAGTGCAGCAGCCGCTCGCCGACCGCACGGTGGTGATATCCGGCGGGAGCCGGGGCATCGGACTGGCCATCGCCGTCGCTGCCGCCAGGCTCGGCGCCAACGCGGTTCTGCTCGCCAAGACCAGCGATCCGCACCCCAAGCTGCCAGGCACGGTGCACACCGCGGTCGCCGACGTCGAGGCGGCAGGGGGCAAGGGTCTCGCCGTGGTCGGTGACGTCCGCAACGAAGAGGACGTGCAACGCGCCGTGGACGCGGCCGTCGAGCGTTTCGGTGGCATCGACATCGTCGTCAACAACGCCAGCGCGATCGCGACGGACCCGACGGAGAAACTGTCGGCCAAGAAGTTCGACTTGATGATGGACATCAACGTTCGCGGTACGTTCCTGCTGACCAAGGCCGCCCTGCCGCAGCTGCGACAGTCACCGAACGCCCATGTGATGACGCTGGCGCCGCCACTGAACCTGAGCCCGCACTGGCTGGGCGCACACCCGTCGTACACGTTGTCGAAATACGGCATGACGCTGCTGTCGCTGGGGTGGGCGGCCGAATATGCGGATGCGGGAATCGGATTCAGCTGTCTGTGGCCGCAGACCTACATCGCCACGTCGGCAGTGACCAACCTTGCCGACGGCGATGCCCTGGTAGCGGCCTCGCGCAGCCCGGCGATCATGGCCGATGCCGCGGTCGCCGTCCTGACGAGGCCCGCCGCAGCGGCCAACGGCAAGTGCTTCATCGACTCCGACGTCCTCATCGAATCGGGGGTCACCGACCTTTCGCCCTACGGCGGCGGTGCCGACCCCATGTGGGACATCTTCGTGGACAAGCCATGAGCATCTCCCTGCTGCTGGAGATGGCGGCGTCGACCAATCCCGATCGGCCCGCCGTCGTCTCGGGCGACCTGCGCTTGACCGCAGAGGAATTGAGCACTCTCGCAGACGGCGCGGCGGGCGTCATCGCCGCGTCGGGCGCCCAGCACGTGGCCTACGTCGGTACCGGCGGGGCGATGTTGCCGCTGCTCCTGTTCGCCTCGGCCCGCGCGGGCGTCGCGGTCACGCCACTGAACTACCGCCTGTCCGCCGACGGCGTGCAATCCCTGATCGAGCGCCTGACCGACCCGCTCGTCGTGGTCGATGACGAATACCGCGATGTGGTCAGTGGGCCGCGGGTGATGAGTTCGGCGGACTTCGTCGCCCAAGCCCGCACCGCCGAGCCGGCGTCGGAGTTCCCCGACCCCGATTCCGTGGCGGTGGTGTTGTTCACCTCGGGCACCACGTCGCGACCCAAGGCCGTCGAGCTGACGCACAACAACCTCACCAGCTACGTCACCGGGACGGTCGAATTCGATTCCGCCGATCCCGCCGATGCCGCCCTT
>JAOPWT010000572.1 GCA_025965555.1 Mycobacterium sp. | reverse complement strand
TCTTCGCGCCCAGTTGACACAATCCTCTGCCGAGCTGCAAGCCCAAACCGTGGTCCACCGCGAGCACGTGGTCACGGGTCTGACCGAGCTCATTGGTGAACGACTGGGCATCGACCATCAGAACGACCCACGACCTTACCTTTCGGCAACAGTGTGGCTGGCGGCGTTCGAGTGGTACCGCCGACGGAGTGTTTCCGTTCACCGCCGCACTGTCAACGCGCGCGAATCGGTGGATGAACTCGTGGCCATGATTCGGTCGGCAGGCCCGCAGCTGCTTCTGGGCCCAGAGTCGACTTCGCCGCACTGAGGCCGTTCCCCTAAGCGCGAGCTTCTCCGGGTGGGATTGGTGACCGTAATTTTCAGTGGCGACCGCAGCCTGCCGGGCAAGATGCTGGCCGGAAGATGTAGACAACTCCGTTGGCAATCACGCGGTCCTTGCCTGCGCTGACCGCCATGGCCGGTAGGCGCACCAATCCTCAAACCCCGTCGCCGCTGGTGAGATGGACGAAGCGACCGAGGGGATCTCTGCGCACACAATTTGCATGTGGCACGGATATGCAAGTGCATTGCATCACTGGCCATGACTCGATAGCATTAGCGCACGAACAGAACTCGGAGGAGACGACCATGACGAACAGGACCGTCGGCGGCAGTCAGGTAGCCCCGTATAAACTCGCGCACTTGGTGTTGCGGGTGTCCAACCTTGAGCGCAGCCTCGCGTGGTACTCCGAGGTGCTCGGTGCGCACCTAATTGGTTCCGGTGGCTTTTTCGCCGGAATCACCTACGACGAGGAGCACCACCGCATCGGTCTAATTGAAGTCACCGGAGCCGCTCGCGAGACGGAGACCTTCGGTGCCAGCACCCTGGTGCAAGATGAGGCTGAGCGTGCCGCGACCGCCGGTGCCGACGCCTTGCAGTTCTCGTCTGAACCTGGACTCGAACATGTCGCGTTCACATACGACAGCCTCGATGGTCTTCTCAACACCTATGTGCGGCTGCGTGATAATGACATTAAGCCGATCATGGCCGTCAATCATGGCCCGACGACGTCGTTCTACTACAACGATCCCGACGGCATCCGCGTGGAACTTCAGATCGACAACCTGCCGATGGGTATGGCTCAAGAGTTTGTCGACTCCCCCAAGGCGCAGGCGAACGTCGTCGGTGTCATGATCGATCCCGAAGAGCTGCTACGGCGCTACGAATCCGGTGAACCGGCACGGACGCTGGTGACCTGGGAGGCGTGGCGTCAGCCGGAGCCGGCCGAGTAGTAGCGGCTCGCTACTACTCCAGAAAACCCTTTGCAGTACAGGCGTACCGACTTTGCCAGGCGTCCCCAAAACACTACCTTTTCGTCGCCGGCCTGCCGGTCACCGCCTCGGGAAAGCTGCAGAAGCATTCGCTGCGCGCTCGTTGCGCCGCCCTGGACTCCCCAGTGGAGCGAGCCGGTGTACAGATCGAAGATCGGCGCGCTTGTGAATCTCGTCAGGTCGAGCGACCGGCGAGGGCCGACGACCTGGACGGTGTCGCCAGACGCGACGTCCTGGGCCCAAGGGTAGCCCGGCCTCACCCTGGTCGCCCCACGCGCAGGACTCGAGACAAGGAGACAAGCACATGGAGACACGTCACATCGGCAACATCGAGGTCACCGTTGTCGGCCTCGGGACCAACAGCTTCGGTGCTTACATCGACCAAGCGGGTGCCAAGGAGGTCGTCGACGCCGCCCTCGACGCGGGCATCAACTTCTTCGACACCGCCGACGTCTACGGCAGCGGCGCGTCGGAGGTACTCCTCGGCAAAGCGCTCGGCTCGCGGCGCTACGACGTCGTGATCGCCGCGAAGTTCGGCATGCCCGCTCGCTCAAGGGAAACCCGGCGCCACACCCGAGTACGTGCGCACCGCGTGCGACGCCAGCCTGCGGCGACTCGGCACCGACCGCATCGATCTCTATTACCAGCACATCGCCGACCCGACGGTGCCGATCGAGGAGACCCTCGGCGCGCTCGACGAGCTGGTCAAGGCCGGCAGGTGCACAAGATCGCGTGCTCCAACTTCCCGACCGCCCTAATCGACGACGCGACGAAGACGGCCGCGAGTGCGGAGACGGTGCAATTCATGGCGATGGAGAACGAGCTCAGCCAGCTTCGGCGCGAGAGCACCAGTGCACACGCCAGCACGCTCGACGCGCCGGCCGCCCGCGGCGCCGAGCTGATCGCCACAGTCGAGCGCAACGACATGGCAGCAGTGTCGCTAACAAACTCTCGTGGGCGATGATGTTGCGGAACATCGGTGTTTAACGAGCCCGGTGGAGCGACGGCTTGGCTGTGCGTCAACCGTCTCGGGCCCCTCACTAGATGCTCGGCATCCATGCGTGATGCTAGCTACCAGCGCATGCGATTCCGACGCTCATGAATGTCACTTGCATTTCCTACCCGATAGCGGTAATAATTGTTTGGTGACTGTTCCTCTAAATCTCCCTGCTCAGCTCGAACAAGTCGTGGTGGAGGGTTTCACGGCCGTCGACCACGGCCGTGCCGTCGATTCGCTTAGACAACTGACCGCCGATTTCGCTATCACCAGCGAGGGACAGCGAGTCGGTCGACCGCAGTACGACCAACTGATGGCCGCTCGGGACAAGGCCGGTTACACCTCGCGCCACGTGCCCGCGAACTTCCGCGTCGCGGCCCATGATCAGGAGTCGTTCCAAGTCGACTTCGTCATCGTGTCGCACCGAACCGAACACGCGACAGGTGCGTACAGCGTGACGGTCGCCGACTTCTGCGACACCTGGGTGCGCGACGACGCAGGTGGTCTGCTGCTTCGCCTGCGACAGGTGACCACAGTCATTGACATTGACGCACCCGCGTCACGCCCGAAGGTCGCCGATCTAACCGAATGAGGTGTCTTAGTGCAGGTTTTCACGACGACCGCGGGCGTCGTCCGCGTCGACAACCGCGGCGCGACACTGCTGGCCGATCTGGTGAGTCTCGACGACGTGCTGGCCGCGGGAAAATGGGACCAATTGGCCCACTACCCAGCCGGACCGTCGGTGACTCTCGAGTCACTCACCGTCAGGCCACCGGTAGCACCGGCGAACATCGTGCTCGTTGGACTCAATTACCGCTCCCACGCCGACGAAACCGGACAGCCGGTTCCTGATGCCCCGTTGTTCTTCCCGATCGGGGGCGACGGAGTGATTGCGAGCGGTGACGTCATTCCGGCACCACCGTCGGCACCGAATCAGGTGGACTACGAGGGTGAAATCGGCGTCGTCATATCTCGATCTGCCTGCCAGGTCACCGCCGCCGACGCCTGGTCATACGTCGCAGGTTTGACGCCGGTCAACGACGTGAGCGCGCGTGATTTGCAGAAGGCCGCCGCCGCGCAGGGCGACATGGTCCGCGTCTTGTCCTCGAAGACCTTTCCAGGCTTCAAGCCACTCGGAGCCGGAATTTTGACCGGTGCTCACCACCACGCCGACCTCAAAGTGACGACATCGGTAAACGGCGAACTGCGACAGCACGCCACTCTCGGAGACCTCATTTTCGATGTGCCGACGTTGATCGAAGCAATCAGCGCCAGCATCGAGCTTCGGCCCGGCGATATCATCTCGACGGGTTCGCCCGCAGGTGTTGGGTTCGTCAGCGGACGGTATCTCGTTCCCGGCGACGTCGTCGAGATCACGCTCGGCGACCTACCGCCGCTGCGCAACGTATTCGGCCACGGCTCGGCGGCCGCGATCGAGCGTTTGTGACCGAGCGCCAGACGTGGCAGGGCATCCCCCTGGCCGGCAACCGAGCGCCGAACGCGCAGGCAGTAAAGACTTTACGTGTGCCCGGTACGCACGCGCGCCGACCGGACAACCTGCCCGGCCCTGAGCAGCCAGAACAGTTCTGGTGCGCTAGGGGGACTCGCCCCCCCACGTCCGAAGACCCTGGCTAAATTTTATGCGCTACCTCTGTGGTAACCAGTGCGTATGTGCCACAAGGGGTTTCAATAGTGGAGGTCAGCAGTACCGCCCACCACGGTGACATGGCGGTCACACGGTGACACGATTCCTAGCCCCAGTGCCATTCGCTATCAGTGTCGCTGTTAGAGCAATTAAGCAAGGCGGGAAGGGAAGAAACGATCCCGCAATGGAAAGGAAGTGACATGAAGGTCGAAGACGTCCGGCGGCACCTGACCACCCCGCTGACCAGCCCGGCGTACGCGCCGATGATCAGCCGGTTCACCGACCGCGAGTACCTCAACATCGTCTATCGCACCGATACCGATGCCCTGCGCGCCGTCGTCCCCGAACCCCTGCAGATCGACGAGCCGCTGGTGCGGTTCGAGGTCATGAAGATGGGCGACGTCACCGGCTCCGGCCCCTACACCGAGTCTGGCCAGGCGATCCCGGTGAGCTTCGACGGCGAGCAGGGCGAATACCTGCACGCGATGTACCTCGACAACTTCCCGGCCACCGCGTCCGGGCGCGAGCGCAGCGCGTACCCGAAGACCTTCGGCGCGCCGAAGCTGTACGTCGACAACGGGGTGCTGGTCGGCAGCCTTGACTACGGCACGCTGCGGGTCGCCACTGCGACCATGGGCTACAAGCACCACGAGCTCGACAAGCGTGCAGCCGAAGCGCAGATAACCGTGCCGACGTTCATGCTCAAGATCATCCCGGGCTACGACGGCATCCCCCGCGTCCAGGAACTGGTTCGCACCGAGATCACCGACATTGTGGTCAAGGAGGCCTACACCGGACCCGCGCGGCTGCAGCTGTTCCAGCACGTTCTCGCTCCGCTGGCCGATCTGCCCGTGCTGGAGGTCGTCTCCGCCAGCCACATCCTCACCGACCTGAGCCTGGCCGGGGTCAAGCCGGTCTTCAACTACCTGAAAGCGAGCACAACATGACGCTGGCCAAGTGAGCCGCCCTGGACCGGCCCAGGCGACTGCCGCGGCCCGGTCTCCGGGACACATCTCAGATGTGGACGTTCTTTTGTCCCCCTGGCGGGACCCGGTGAACTGTTCCGGGAGAGGCACCTCTATTGAAGGTGCATCGGCAGGTTATCGGACCGGGTTTGGGCGAGGGCGATATCGGTTCGTTTCGCCCCCGCGAAAACCGAAGTCTTAGACGGCTTATGTGTAAGTAAACAGGCCAAATAGTCTGTCTGTGCTGATCAAATCGACATGGGCGCTTCAATCGTGCCCAAGGTATCGCGCCCTTGTACATGTAACCGACGTCAGCGGCGTCTCGGCCGCAACGCCGACCTCGACGTCATACGACAACGGCTCGGGATTTAACAGGGCGACCTGGGTGACACCGTTACAGACCTCCGATGTGATTAAGAGTCAAGGGGCTCGGGCCTGTGCTGAGCGCTCACACCGGGCTGTCTCGTTTCTAGATGCGCAACTTCAAGATGCCCGGTTACACCGTTCCGGACTTCCGGCGTAGGGCCGTGATCGTCGCGGTCGGCGTGTCTTCGACCCGCGGATCTTCCTCGATGACGTGGTGATGCCGATCCTGAAGAAGTGGGGCCTCTTCGAGCGTGAGGGCTTCACCGGCGAGGACGCAGCGA
>JAOPWT010000552.1 GCA_025965555.1 Mycobacterium sp. | reverse complement strand
CTTTCCCATCTTCACGCCGACCACTGTCTCGACCTTCCCGGTCTGTTCGTCTGGCGTCGCTACCACCCCTCGCCGCCCAAGGGCCGTGCACTGATGCTTGGCCCTGCCGACACGTGGTCGCGGCTGGGCGCGGCATCCTCACCGGAAGGCGGAGAGATCGACGACTTCTCCGACATCTTCGACATCCAGCAGTGGGTGGACAAGGAGGCGGTCCAGATCGGGGCGCTCAACGTGCTGCCACGACTGGTGTGCCACCCGACGGAGTCGTACGGCATGCGCTTCACCGATCCATCGGGGGCGACGCTCGTCTACAGCGGCGACACCGGCTATTGCGACGAGCTCATCGAACTCGCGAGCGGCGCTGACGTGTTCCTCTGCGAGGCATCGTGGACCGATTCCCCGGATCGGCCGCCGCATCTTCATCTATCCGGGGCCGAAGCCGGCCGCACCGCTGCCAAGGCCGGAGTGCGCGAACTGCTACTGACCCACATTCCGCCGTGGACGTCGCGTGAGGACGTCATCAGCGAGGCCAAGGCCGAATTCGACGGGCCGGTGCACGCCGTCGTGTGCAACGAGACCTTCGAGGTTGCGGCGCACTAGACCGTCGCCCCCACCGGTTAGGGTTGGCGGGTGTCCAGACGAGAAGACGGACGACTCGACGACGAGTTGCGACCGGTAGTCATCACCCGCGGCTTCACCAAGCATCCGGCCGGATCCGTGTTGGTCGAATTCGGTCAGACCCGCGTCATGTGCACGGCCAGCGTCACCGAGGGCGTGCCGCGCTGGCGCAAGGGCTCCGGCCTGGGTTGGCTCACCGCCGAATACGCGATGCTGCCCGCCGCCACCCATACCCGCTCGGATCGCGAGTCGGTCAGGGGCAAGGTCGGCGGGCGCACCCAGGAGATCAGCAGGCTCATCGGCCGCTCGCTGCGAGCGTGCATCGATCTCGGTGCGTTGGGTGAGAACACCATCGCCATCGACTGCGACGTGCTTCAAGCCGACGGCGGTACCCGCACCGCCGCCATCACCGGCGCCTACGTGGCGCTATCGGACGCGGTGACCTACCTGTCCGCGGCGGGGCGGTTGTCGGATCCGCGTCCGCTGTCGTGCGCCATCGCGGCGGTGTCGGTCGGCGTGGTCGACGGACGGGTGCGCACGGACCTGCCCTACGAGGAGGATTCGCGCGCCGAGGTGGACATGAACGTCGTCGCCACCGACACCGGAACACTGGTCGAGATCCAGGGCACGGGCGAGGGTGCGACGTTCCCGCGGTCGACCCTGGACAAGATGCTCGACGCCGCTCTGGCCGCCTGCGATCAGCTGTTCGTCGTGCAACGCGAGGCGCTCGAGCTGCCCTACCCCGGGGAGCTGCCCGAGCCGACGTCCCCTCCGAAGAAGGCGTTCGGAAGCTGACCGATCTTCTGGTGGCCAGCCGCAACCCCAAGAAGCTGGCTGAATTGCGCCGCGTGCTCGACGGTGCGGGGGTGTCCGGTCTGCGTCTGCTGTCCCTCGACGACGTCGCTCCGTTCGACGAGGCCCCCGAGACGGGTGCCACGTTCGAGGAGAACGCGTTGGGCAAGGCGCGGGACGCGTACGTGGCTTCCGGCCTTCCCGCGGTCGCCGACGATTCCGGGCTCGCGGTCGACGCCCTGAACGGAATGCCCGGTGTGCTCTCGGCGCGGTGGGCGGGTTCCCATGGTGACGACGCGGCGAATCTTCAACTGCTGCTTGGCCAACTAGGTGACGTACCGGACGCGCGGCGCGGCGCGGCGTTCGTATCGGCGTGCGCATTGGTGTCGCCCGCGGGAGAGACCGTGGTGCGGGGGGAGTGGACCGGGAGCATCGCGCGTGCGCCTCGTGGCGACGGCGGGTTCGGCTACGACCCGATCTTCGTGCCCCAGGGTTCGGATCGTTCGGCAGGCCAGTTGAGTCCCGCCGAGAAGGACGCGGCCTCGCATCGTGGCCGCGCGCTGGCGCTGTTGCTCCCTGCGCTGCGTGCGCTCGTCTGACCGCCAGCAGGCCAGCGAAGTTTTACATAGTGCAACTAACGTGTAACGTTCGACGACGTGGGTCGTCGTGCCTCAGTGCCTGAATCTCAGTCTTCGGCCACGGCGCACCCCGGCATTCTGGTGGCCGTGCTGTCGGCGGCAGGCATCAGTGTGTCGCTGATGCAGACCTTGATCATCCCGTTGATTCCCGAGCTTCCAAAGCTGTTGAACGCCAGCCCATCCGATGCGTCGTGGGCGATCACGGCGACGTTGTTGGCGGCTGCCGTTGCGACGCCGGTGTTCGGCAGGCTTGGCGACATGTACGGCGCGAAGCCGATGCTCGTCGCCTGCGCAGTCCTGCTGATCTGCGGATCGTTGATCGCCGCCACGACGAGTTCGCTGCTGCCGCTGATCGTGGGTCGAGGGTTGCAGGGGTTCGGCATCCCGATCATCCCGCTTGGCATCAGTGTTCTGCGTGCCTGCGTACCGGCCGAGAGGGTCGGAGCCGCAATGGGTCTGATGAGTGCGTCACTTGGCGTCGGAGGCGCCCTGGGGTTGCCGCTCTCGGCGGTGATCGCGCAGCACTACGACTGGCACATGTTGTTCTGGTTCGCCACCGGCCTTGGCGTCGTCGCGCTGCTGATGTTCGTCGTCCTGGTACCGCACGTACCGTCGCGCACCGATGACCGGCTCGATCCGCTGGGGGCGCTGCTGTTGGCGGGCGGACTGGTGACGCTGCTGCTCGGCATCTCCAAGGGGCAGAGCTGGGGCTGGACCAGCGGACTGACGCTGTCGATGTTCGGTTCGGCACTGCTGATCTTCGCGTTGTTCGGTTGGTGGGAACTGCGGGTGTCCTCGCCGACGGTCGACCTGAGGACCACCGTCAAGCGGCCGGTGCTCGCCACCAACGTGGCCTCGGTCGCGGTCGCCTTCGGCATGTTCGGGCTGTCGCTGATCGCGCCGCAGATCCTCGAGATGCCCCGCGAGACCGGCTTCGGGTTGGGGCAGTCGATGCTGGCGACGGGGCTGTGGATGGCCCCTGGCGGCATCGCCATGATGGTGACGTCGCCCATCGCGGCGCGCATCGCCGCCGCGCGCGGCCCGCGCTTCACACTCGCGACCGGAGCCGTCATCATCGCCGCCTCCTACGCCGCGGGCTTGGTGTTGCTGGCGGCGCCATGGCAGATCATGGTGCTCAACATCGCGATTGCCGTGGGGGTCGGGTTCGCCTACGCCTCGATGCCCGCGCTCATCAATGCAGCCGTTCCGCTCTCGGAGACCGCCGCCGCGAACGGCATCAACGCCCTCGCGCGGTCGTTGGGGACGTCGATCTCGAGCGCGGTGATCGGCGCGGTGCTCGCGGGAATGACCGTGTCGTTCGCCGGTTCCGAGTTGCCGTCGATGGCAGGCTTCCGAACCGCGATGGTGGTGGCGGCCGCGGTGGCTGCGCTGGCCGCGGTATTGACGTTGCTCATTCCCGTCGCCTCGGTCGACGAAGCGCCTGCGCCAGTGTCGTGGCTGGAGCCCAGCACGTATCTGATCTGCGACCGCATCGATGCGGTGGGAGCCCTCTCGCTCGGGGACATCGCCCGTGAGTTCGAGATCGACGTTCCCACGGCTGGACGACACGTCACGCAACTGTTGCGCGAGGGATTGGCGCTGGGGTCGGACAACGGCGACTCGTTGTCGTTCCGTCTCACGCCGCGGGGTCGCGAGCGGCTGTACCAACACCGGGCAGCCGTCGAAGTCTGACCCGCGCCTGCACGGCTAGAGGTTGAACGCGGCCTTGATCTGCTTGGTCTGGAAGTGCTCGACGATCACGCCGAGCAGGGGGATGGTGCCCGCCAGCAGCACGCCGATGGTCTTGCCGATGGGCCAGCGCACCTTCACCGACAGGTTCGCCGCGGACAGCAGGTAGACGAAGTAGACCCAGCCGTGCACGACGCCGATCCAGCTCGGCGGATCGTCGACCTTGACGATGTACTTCAGCACCATCTCGTAGCAGAGCGCGATCAGCCAGAGACCCGTCGTCCAAGCCAGCAGACGGTAGGCGGTCAGCGCCTTGCGGATGCTGTCCTTCGGAGTCTGGGGCGACGGGTCGCCTGCTTCGGGTGCCTCGCTCGGCGCTTCGGGATCGGGGCTGCTCATCTCGTCGTCCTGTCGTCGGTGTCGGGCCGGCCGTCGGCCTTGGCGAGGTCGGCCAGGTAGGCGTTGTATTCGGTGAGCGTCGGGTCGTCGTCGAGTCGGGTCGCAGCCTTTGGCCGCTCGGGCAGCAGGCCATCGGGGATCTCGGTCGGCTGGTTCTGGTCCGGCTTCGGCGGCGGTGCCTCTTCATACCGGACGAACTTGTAGTACGCGTAGAAGCAGAAACCGGCGAACATCGGCCACTGCAGGGCATAGCCGAGATTCTGAAAGGAGCCCGACGCAGACTCGTAGCGCGTCCACTGCCACCAGGCCAGGGCCAGGCAGCCCGCCGCGCCGACGAAGACCAGCGCAATGAGCGCCGGTCTCCTACGCCGTGTAGTGGACATTCGTCCACGGTACCGCGACGAAGTTGGGTCCGATGAACTCATCCACTCCACCCGGTCTTGCGCGCAAGGCCCGTGGCTCTCGCGACTCGACCGTCGTTCACGCCGGCAGCGATTGATCGCTGGGCCGCGTCGGACGGTACGATCGGGCACGCCGCGGGCGTGATGGAACGGCAGACATGCCGGCTTTAGGTGCCGGTGCTCGAGAGAGCGTGAGGGTTCGAATCCCTCCGCCCGCACTCTTGAAGCTAGGTCGCGATGGCCGCGTCGGTCAGTTCAACTGCCAGTCGGGGCGGAACTGCTCAGCGGACGCGACGCCACCGACCCCGCCGTCGCCACCCTGGTTGATCCGAAACGCAGGATTGGCGGGCCAACCTGGAAGAGCTGGCTGATGCCTCGACCGGAGTGGTCAACAACGCTATGGCGCAACACATCTCGACAGTGGGCGAGATGATTGCGCACCGCGACGAAATGCCACCGGTCACGGGCTCGCGGTCTTGAACCGGTGCCGGTAGGCGCTCGGCGTGATGCCGAGTTCGCGATGGAACAGGCGGCGCAGCGATTCGCTCGATCCCAGGCCCGCTTGTTCGGCTATCTGATCCAGCGTCGCATGGCCGCTGGTCAGCATCGCGCACGCCGCCTCGAGGCGGGTGCGGTCGATGAAGTGCTGTGGCGTATGGCCGGTTTCGGTGAGGAACAATCGTGACAGATGTCGCGAGCTGACGCCGGCAGTCGCCGCGAGGTTGGTCAGGGTGTGATTGCGGCCAGGGTTGGTGGTGATGACGTCCATGACGTCGCGCACCACGGAGTGGTTGGTGGGCAGCGCCTCGAGCCGCACGCTGAACTGTGACTGATCTCCCGGACGCGCCATGAATACGACGAGATCCCTGGCCACGTCGAGGGCCAGCGCCGGTCCGTAGTCGTGCTCGATCAACGACAGCGTCAGGTCGATGCCCGCGGTGACACCGGCCGACGTCACGAACTTGCCATCGGTGATGAACAGCGAGGCCGAGTCGACGGTCACCCGTGGGAAGCGCGCGGCGAGCTGACGGGCGAGCTTCCAATGCGTGGCGACCCGACGACCGTCGAGCAGCCCGGTGGCCGCGAGCGGAAACGCGCCCGCACAGATGGAGACTGTCCGGCGGCCGCGTCGAGACAGGCTGCGCACGGCATCGACGAGCGCGGTGTCGGTGATGCTGGCCTGCCAGTTCGGTGACCCCGGCACCAGCAGCGTGCCGAAGGTGTCTGGCAGATCGGCGATGCCGACGTCGGCGCCGTGGCGGGCCCCGGAGCTGGCCACCACGTCCTCACCCGTGAGCGACGCGTGAGTGATCCGATAGTCGGCGCCGAAGGCATCAGCCGAGGCGAACGCGTCGATCGGACCGGTGACGTCGAGCATCTGGACGCCGTCGTAGAGCAGAACCACGACGTCATGGGGTTCAGTGTCCACATCTGAGGGTTTCATGGCCGCAAACGGACGGCGGCACCGAGGCGCTCTGGCCGATGGTCGAAGTATCCGGTCGACAACTCAGCCGACCGGGATGACCGCTTCGGAAAGACAGAGTTCATGACTGAGACCATTGCAGGAGTAACGATTCCGGACAGCTCGTTGGCGAAGGACGCGACGGAGTTGATCCGTGACACCACCACCGAATTGATCTTCCACCACTCGCGTCGGGTGTTCCTGTTCGGCAGCCTGCAATCCCGGCAGCTCCAGATCAGTCCCGACCCGGAATTGCTCTACGTTGCGGCACTGTTCCACGACACCGGGTTGGTGTCACCGTACCGGGGGAGCGCGCAGCGTTTCGAGATGGACAGCGCCGACGCGGCGCGGTACTTCCTGATCTCGCACGGGTTCTCCCGCGCCGAAACCGACGTCGTATGGACGGCGATCGCTCTGCACACCACTCCGGAGGTGCCGTATGGAATGGATCCGGTGATCGCCGCGACCACCGCGGGCGTGGAGACCGACGTGCTCGGACTCCGGCTGGACGCCATCGACGCCGCCAACATCGACGCCGTGACCTCTGTCCATCCCCGGCCGAACTTCAAGGCCGAGATTCTGCAGGCGTTTGCGGACGGCTTCAAGGACCGCCCGGACACGACGTTCGGCACCGTCAACGCTGACGTCCTCGAACACTTCGTGCCTGGCTTCCGACGCACCGACTTCGTCGACGTCATCAAGAACTCCGCCTGGCCGGAGTAATTGTCGCGCAACCGCTTTCGATCAGGCGTGGTCGGGCAACTCCCGGCCCGGGCCCCGATGGGTGGCGACTGAGGTCGGTCGACGGGCTACAGACCGATCTTGCCGAGCACTCTGCGCACCACGCTCTCGGACTCAGCGGTCGGGGGCTGCCGATCGGCGTAGGGCCACGGACGGTTCCGCTCCGGCACCGAGGTGGCGCGCGCCTGCTTGAGTTGCGTCCGCAGGTGGGCTCGCACGTCGTGCAGGGCGGGATCGGTCCACCGGTTGTCTGCTTCGATGGGATCTGCGGTCAGGTCGTACAGTTCCCACTGGTCGTCGAGCGGGTCCGTCCGGTAGGCCTCTCCGCCGATCCCGTTGGTGGCGAGTTGGCGCACCCCGGGTTCGGTCCACGTCGACGGGTCGTCGAAGGTGCGCACCAGTTTCCAGAGATGTCCCGCGCCGAGCGGAGCCTCGGCGTCATCGACACGGACTACCAGACCTTCGAAGTTGGACGCGACGTGGGCCGGAATCTTGATGCGCAGCGGCACAGGGGGATTCACAGTCAAGCCCATCTGCCTGGCCGCCGCCGAGGCGCCGGTGTCGCCTTCGAGCACGTTGTCCCGAGTCATCAGATAGATGGGCCGGTTGTCGTCGGCCGGTTCTCCGTTCACCACTGGCATCAGGTCGCGACCCGGTAGCGGGTGAACTTCGGAGAAGGATTCGGAGAGTGCGTCGGCGACGACTTCGACGTCGATACCGGCGGCACCGAGCAGCGTCGGCAGCAGGTCGACGTGTGACGTCGGTGCCGAGACGACACGTGCCCGGGTGGCATCGTCACCGATGCGGGCGATGACGAACGGCACCCTGGTGGCCTCGTCATAAAGGTTGAACCACTTCTGATGCAGTCCGCCGTGCGCGCCGAGCAGATCGCCGTGATCGGACGTGCGCACCAGGACGGCGTTCTTCGAGCCCCCCTCGGTGATGGTGCGACGCACCCGGTCGAGTGGTGCGTCGACCTCGGCGTGCAGGCGGTAGTAGAGGTCGCGATACTGCTGCGCATTGCGCTTGTAGCTGCGGCCGATTGCGGGAGCCGGACCGTACCCGGAGTAGTACGCCTCACGAAACGCGATCTGCGCCGCAGGCTTGGTGCGCAGATCCTCATCGGCGGTGGGCGCGGCGGGCACGTGCGGTGGCTCCATCGACGGTGACGGCGTGAGTGGGTTGCGGCGCAGCCACGTCGGGAAGAGCACGATGTCGTGCGGGTTGACGAAGCTGGCCACCAGTAGAAACGGGCGCAGCGCGTCCTCGTCGCCGGCGCGCCGACGCTCGTACCGGTCGCTCAGCCAGGCGACGACTCGATCGGCGAACAATGGATCACGACGAAAACCGCTGTTGGACATGCCCGCACCGTGTGGTTCTGGACCGACCCAGCCGGAGAAGCCATACGGTCCGAGCGGGTCGGCATCGAGGTAGCGCTGGACGGCGGCCTGGTCGACGACGCCCTCGTCATCGTTGGTGGCCAGTGGTTCGCCGGTTTCCGGATCCTCGAGGTCGGCGTGCGAGATGTGCCACTTGCCGTCGTAGTGCGTGTCGTAGCCTGCGGCGCGGAACCAGTTGCCGAGCGTCGGCACTTCGCCGGGTCGCAGCCACCGTAGCCGCGAATCGTCGTACCGCTTGCCGATGCCGTCGGTCTGAGTGACGCCGTGCAGATCGGGATACTGACCGGTGAAGATCGTTGGGCGACTCGGCACGCAGGCCAGCGAGCCGGTGTAGTGCCGCGCGAAGCTCACGCCGTGCTCGTCGAACCAGCGGCGGCCGCCGAGGGCTCGTCGTCGCCACGCCAGCACGTCCGCCGATTCGTAAGGTGGGACGGCGCGTTCCTCGTCGGTCATGAGGATGACGACGTCCGGCTGTTCAGGCATGGGGGTTTTCCGTTCGTCGGGCCAAGCCGGTGAGCATCGAATCGGACTCCTTGGCCATACCGCGGCAGACGATCCATTCGGCCGCACGCGCGACCGGGCCGGAGCCGATGTCGACCCTGCTGGTCAGCGTCACCTCGGTCGTGCCCCCGGCGGACTGCAACGTCCAGCGGTTGACGACGGTGCGCAGCCGGGTGGGTAGGCCCTCGATGTCGTAGGCCAGCGCCGTGTGCGGATCGAACTCGGTGATGCGCTCCACCAGCGCGTTGCGGCCGATCTGCACACGCCGGGTGGTGCCCGTCACCTCACCGTCCGGCCCGTGGTTCAGGATGCACGAATGATCGACGTTGTCCGCCCACGAACTGAGAGAACCGAAGTCGGCGAGAACGTCCCAGATTGCCTGCGGCGGGGCGATTATCGATCGGCTGCGGCTGATGTCTGCCACATCGCCATCAAACACCATCACGGGCGCCGATGGGGCGCGAGTTCGAGACTTCCGCGGGTGACGGAGTCGATCTGTTCAGCCCTCGAGTCGATCGAGCGGGTCGAGCACGTCCGCGCACGCCCGATGGCGAGCGCCTCGGAAGGCCGCTAGATCATGTCCTTTCTGGTCAGCCAGCGCATCACCGGCCAGCCGACGAAGACCGGTAGCCAGCAGGTGAGCACCCGGTAGAGCAACACCGACGGGATTGCGATGGCAGCGGGCACGCCGAAGGCTGCCAGGCCACCGATCAGCGCGGCCTCGACGGCGCCGACGCCGCCCGGTGTCGGCGCGGCCGAAGCGAGGGTGCCACCGATCATCGTGACGACGGTGACGGTCACGAATGAGGTGCCACCGCCGAAGGCCTCGACGCTGGCCCACAGCGCCAGGGCGGCGCCGAGAGTGGTTGCGGCACAGCCTGCCACGATGATGGCCAGTCGCTTCGGTTCGCGCATCAACTCGAGGAGTTCGCCGCCCAACTCCTTGATGCGGGGCCGCAACTCGGTGCCGAGCCAACGCCGAAGCTGCGGCACGAACGTGAAGATGCCGACGATGCCGAGCGCCACTCCGCCGATCAGATACAGGACGGTGGTCTTCGGCACGAAGTGCGACAGGTTCGCCGTCCTTCCCGCGATCACGCTGAAGAAGATGAGCAGGCCGACGTGCGTGATCACCTGGACCGACTGCTGCAGGGCCACCGCAGCGGTGGCGCGCAGTGCCCCCAATCCGCCCTTCTGGAGGAACCTGGTGCTCAGCGCAAGACCGCCCACGCCTGCCGGCGTGGTGGTGGCTGCGAAGGTGTTGGCCACCTGCATGATCGCCAGGTTGCGGAAGCTCACGCATCCCGAGGCGCAGGCCCACAATGCCGCTGCCGCACCCAGGTACGTCAACGCAGACACAGACAATCCGAGCAGCGCCCACCACCAGTTCGCCGTCCGAAGCTCGGAGAAGAAGGCGGGCACCGTGCTGATGAACGGATAGGCGACGTAGACCAGCGCCACCAGCAGCACCAGCTGGATCACCTGGGTTCTGGTGAACCGCGTGATGGTCTCGGCCTTGATCTGATCTGTCCCGGTCTGGTGCATCACCTCGTCGCGGGCTGCCGCCATGACGGTGCCCGGGTCGGCGACCGAGGCGCGGATGTGTTTGGGCAGAGCAGCTTTCGTGAGGCGGCGGGAGGCTCTGAGGATGGTGTCCTTGTCGAATTCCTCGATCGCGGCGCGCACCGCAGCCTGCGCACCGAAGATCGCCGTCGTCGAGACCAACAATGCGGCGATGTCGGCCTGCAGTAGGACGTCGGTCGCGCCGTACTCGGCACTGCCGAAGCCGCCGAAGAGCGCCGTGGCGTCCTCGACGGTGATCTCCTTGCCCCGCAGGTCGCCGTGCGAGATCTGATGCCGGTGCAGTACGCCGAGCGCCTTCCAGACGGGACCGACGAGTGACTCGTCCGCAGAGGTGGCGTCGAGCGCGACGCCGCGCGGTGGGGAGTGGGCGTAGAGCGTCCAGCCCCGGTCGAGGGCGGCCAGCGCGACCGTCGTACTGTTGGCGACCCCCAGCTCGCCGATGGCGATCGCCATCAATCCGCGGTGCTCGACGGCACGGCGCATCGAGGCATGCAACGGCGCGGTCTCGCTGTTGCGCAACCGGACCCGCCGCCAGACCTGGCTCATGATTCCGCCGCTGCGCTGATTCGGGCCGTACATCTCGACGATCGCCCGCGGACGCTCGCCGGTCGGATTTCCTTCCGTGCCCTCGCCTTCGGATGCCGCCCACAACACCAACGGACCCGTTCCCGCCGGCCGGACCACCGTCAGCTCCGTCACGGCGAAACCGCGGCGGACCAACGCCCGCACGGCACCGTCCAACGGCACTTCCAGCGCCGGGGTCCCGACGACGAGCACCGTCAACGCGCCAACGAACCAGCCCACCGCGAGCCCCAACAACGAGCGAGCAGGCACCACGGCGCTGACGACGAGGTGGATCGGCACGAAGGCGAGCAGCAGTGTCCACCACCACCGGCGCCAGCGCGCCGGCAGCCAAGGCCCCGACACCGTGAGGACGGCGGCCAGCATCGCGATCCAGCGCGGGTCGTCGAGGAACTGCGAGAGCACCGTGCGCAGCCGGTCGTCGAGGTCGAAGTGCCAGCGCGGGGCCGCGAAGCCGCTGGAGTTGATCGACAGCGCGAGGACGGCGATCAAGCCCGCCGCGGCGTATGCGCCGAGAAGGCGCCACTGACGGGCGGTGATCAAGCCGATGAGGATCGCGAACGGCAACGCCAGGATCGCGATGCCGTAGGCGAGGTACACCAGGTTGGACTGGGTCGGGGTCAGGACCCCGACGATCCCCGAGATCGATCGTTCGAGGGCGACCCAGTCCCTGCGCGTGATCAGGGAACTGGTGATGACGGCGGCGAGAAACACGGTGGCCAGCGCCAACCGGAAGATGTCGTTGGTTCGGCGGACGAGCGGTTGCAGCAAATCGCCGGATACGGAGACCTCCCGCCCGTCAACTCGCATGTCTGAGGATCTCTCGAATCGGTGCCATCACCGCGTTGGTCAGCGGCGTGCGGCCCAACCTATCCCAGCTGGCGACGCGTTCCGGGGATTGCGGGGCCGAGCTACATGTGAGTACCACCATCGACGCGTACCTCGGTACCGGTGACCCAGTAGGCGTCGGGGGAGCCGAGCATCGCCACCACGCTGGCCACCGCGTCCGGTTTGGCGAACATCTCACCGTCGTCGAGTGGCAGCAGGGCCATGATCTTGCCGAGCAGGGAGAAGTCCATGTCGTCGGGCAGGCCGGGCCCGATGCTCTGCTTCGATTCGCCGACGCCGTCGGTCATCCCCGAGGAAATCGATCCGGGCTGCACGCAGTTGAACCGGATCCGTTCCTTGCTGAACTCCAGTGCCAGGGCATGCGTCATCGCCTGGATGCCGCCCTTGGATGCGGCGTAGGCCGACATGTACGGATGGGCGAAACTCGCCGAGGTGGAGCTGAAGTTGACGACCGCGGCCGCATTGCCTTGTCGCAGCGCCGGAATCGCTTCGCGCGTGACGAGGAACGTCCCGAAGAGGTTGACCCGGACGACCTTCTCGAAGTCGGCCAGGGTGGTATCGGCGAAGTGCGACGACCGCAGGATGCCCGCGGCATTGACGAGTGTGTCGAGGCCGCCCGCCGTTGCGACCGCTTCGGCGACTCCGTCCTTGACCGAGGCTTCGTCACCGACGTCCATCCGCACCGTCGACAACCGTTCGCCGTACGCGTCGGCCTTGGCCACGGTGTCCTTCAACCCGGACTCGCTGATGTCGGCGGCCACGACGCGACCGCCTTCGTCGAGGATGCGAAGGACGGTGGCCTGCCCGATGCCGGAGCCGCCACCGGTGATCAGGACGCGTCGGTCGGCGTAGCGCGCGAGTGTGGAAGACATGGGCCGAATGATGCTCCTCGAGCGCGTCGGTGTCAGCCGGTCTCGCGATCAGCCATGTGCAGCGCGGCAAGGTGACTGAACAACATGGACGCACCGATCGGGTTGCCGCCGCCGGGATAGGCGGTGCCGCTGACGGCCGCCATCGTGTTTCCCGCCGCGTAGAGGCCCGGTATCGGCCGTCCCGAAGCGTCAAGGACGCGGGCGTCGCGGTCGGTGCGAAGGCCGCCCTTGGTGCCGAGGTCGGACAGTCCGAACGCGGCGGCGTGGTAGGGCGGCTGGTCGATGGGCACCAGCGGCGACGCGCCGCCGGTGAACGTGCGGTCGTAGGCTTCGTCGCCGCGGCCGAAGTCGCGGTCGACGCCGTCCGCCACCATCTCGTTGAAGCGCGTGACCGTGGCGGCGAGATGGCGTGGCGGCACCCCGATCGCTGCCGCGAGGCCGTCGAGGGTGTCTGCGGTGTGCCACAGGCTCGCCTCGCGGTAGCGTTCGGTCTCGACCATCGACACGCTTGTCGACTTCACCGGCGGAATCTCACCCTCCCTGTCGTCGTAGACCATCCAGAACGGTAGTTGCATTGCGCCCGAATCGATCTGGTCGACGATCGTACGACCCAACCGGTCGTAGGCGCCGGACTCGTTGACGAAACGCCGACCGTCTGAGTTGACGAAGATGCCGCCCGTGAACCAGAGGGAGAAGGTCGACCGGCCGTCGGGGTGCGTCAGACCCGGTGACCACCAGGCCTGATCCATCAGGTCGGTGGCTGCGCCGATGCGGATGGCCGCCCGGTGCGCGGCGCCGCTGTTGCCGGGCGCGCCCATCGTGTCCTCGGCCCGCCCGGGGACGCCGAAGTCCCGCCGCATTCGCGAGTTCTGCTCGAAACCACCGGCGGCGAGCAGCACGCCGCGGTGAGCGCCGATTCGCACCGGGCCGCCGTCCCGCTGGACGACGACGCCGGTCACCCGGCCGTCCTCGGTGACGAGATCGGTCAGTGGGGAGTCGAGGTGAACGGCCGCGTCGGGGAAGCGGCGAAGTGCGGCGAGAAAGCGGCCGATCAGGGCGCGACCTCCGGTGAGCAGTTCCGGCGCAGGAACTCCGAGACGTTCGTGGTCCAGCGGCCCGCGCACCCGATCGGCATGTGGACCGAGGGTGTGGGCAGGCAGCGCCCGAGACACGATGTGGCGCATCCCATCCGGTCGGGCTCCTGGGGCGTTGGCGAAGTAGTCGGGCCACGGCAGCACCTTGAAGGCGAAGGTCCCATCTTCCTCGTCCTCCTCGAGATACTCGATGAGCCGGGCGCCGCCGCGGACGTAGGCGTCCTGTAGTTCGCGCGGTGTGCGGTCACCGACCACGGCGTGGAAGTAGGTCAGCGCCTCTTCGATGGTGTCCTCGACGCCCGCGCGGCGCAGGACCGGATTGCACGGGAACCACATTCCACCGCCCCCGGAGAACGCCGTCGTCCCACCGAACTTGTCACTTCCCTCGACAAGGGCGACGGACAAACCCTCCCGAGCTGCGGTGTAGGCGCCGGTGATGCCGCCGCCCGAGCCGACGACGACCACGTCGACGGTCTCGTCCCAGTGCGACGCTGCGTCAGCGCTCATCTCAAACCCTAACTCCGGAGGGTGAATCCGGCATCCAGCGGCCACGACGTGCCGGTGATGAACGAGGCCTCGTCGGATACCAGCCAGGCCACCGCGGCGGCGATCTGCTCGGGTTGCAGCAGTGCTATCGGTAGGGCGTTCAGCTGACTGGCCAGCCACGGATCACCGGCCGCGGACAGCTTCATGGTGGTCTCGTTGAGGATCATGTTGGTCGCCACGCCACTGGGGTGAATCGTGTTCACCCGGATCGAGTGCTGGGCAAGCTCGTCGGCCCAGATCTGCATGAGGGCGACCAGACCGCGCTTGGACGCGGCGTATCCCTGGACACCGGCGCGATCGGTGCGGGAAGCCTTGATGCCCTGCGTGGAACTGGCCAGCACGATCGAGCCGCCGCGGCCGCCTGCGATCAGCGAGGGGATGGCCGCGTCCACGGTGTTCCAAGCGCCGACCAGATTGACCTCGACGATGTCGCGGAACGCCTTGGCCCGCTCATCCGTATCGCTGACTCGAATGATGCCCGCGTTGGCGATGACGATGTCCAGGCGACCGAACTGCTCGAGTCCATCTGCGACCGCCGAGTCGACCGCTTCGGAGTCGCGAACGTCGCACTGGCGGGCCAGTATTCGACGACCATGGCCCTCGACCAGCTTCACCGTCTCGGCCAGGTCCGCGGCGGTCGAGCCGGGGTAGTCGGTGGACTCGAACTCCGCGCATACGTCGACGGCGATGATGACGGCGCCCTCGCTGGAGAGCTTGACGGCGTGCGCCCGTCCCATTCCACGGGCCGCACCGGTGATGAAGGCGACCTTGCCGGTCAGTGTTCCCATCGTCAGTCCTTCGGGAAGTTGACGTTCTTGGTCACGGATTCCCACTCGTCGATCGACGCCGACAAGGCGGCGAGTTTGTCGCGCACGGCCTTGAGCACGTCCCGGCCCAGCAGGAGGCGAAGCGGTGGCTGCTGCGCGCCGGCCGCGAGTCCGGCCACGTCGAACGGGGGAGCCACCGCGTTAGAACTTCAGGTGGTGGCTGGTGTCGCCGATCTGATCGACGTACATGGTTCTGGTGTCGAACCACCACGAACCGTCGATGCGGTGGAAGGTGTCGCGGTAGTGGCCTGTCACGATGACCTGCAATGGCAGCTCAGGCGTCGCCTGCGTGACGCAGTAGTAGGCGCTCGCCCGCGCCGTGCCCGCCTCGTCGTCGACGTAGATACGCACGTTGCTGGTCAGGTGCTTGGTCTTGGGTGTGCCGTCGTCGTAGAGCCGGGTGGCCATCGCGTACATCCGGCGGACGCCGGTGGTTCCGGTGAAGACGGTTTCCGGCGGACCGCCCTCGATGCCGCAGATGCGCCCGTGCTCGAAGAGGGCGGCGACCCCGTCGAGGTCGCCTTCGTCGAGACGCTCGGCGTAGCTGTACACCAGGTTCTCGACCTGCCGGGCACTGTCCATCATGTCGGCAGCTGGCTCCTCATCGAACCGAAGTTGATAGAGCTGACCAGAATTCCGGCCATTTCCCGTAGACAACCAGCCGGGATGGGTGATGTCAACGATTCGGGTCTCGGCACGTGGTTAATCTCAGACCGTGACATCACAGTGGTCGCCGACCCGACTCGGCAATCTGACCGGCAAGCGGGTCATCGTGACCGGAGCCACCAACGGTGTCGGGCTCGCGACGGCGCGGACCCTGGCCCGAGCGGGCGCCCATGTGATCCTCGCGGTGCGCAACGTCGAGTTGGGCGCGCAGCGGGCCGCCGAGATGGGCGGCGACACGTCGGTCGTCAAGCTGGACCTCGCCGACCAGGCGTCGGTGCGGGCGTTCCCCAGCCTGTTCGACGGTGACGTGGACATCTTGATCAACAACGCCGGAGTGGTGGCGCAGAGTCGATCCGAGACCGCCGACGGTTTCGAGATGACGCTCGGCACGAACTTTCTCGGTCCGTTCGCGTTGACCAACCTGCTGTTTCCCCGGGTGCGCTCGCAGATCATCAACGTCGGCTCCGACGCGCACAAGTCGGCGAAGATCGGGCTCGACGATCCGCATCTGCGCACGCGCAAGTGGTCGGCGTTTCCCGCCTACGGCCGCTCCAAGCTGGCGGTGATGCTGTGGGGGCTCGAACTCGATCGCCGGTTGCGTGCGGCAGGCTCGCCGGTCACCAGCCAACTGACCCATCCCGGGTGGGTGGCGTCGAACCTCTCGAACGTGTCCGAGAAGCGGGTGATGTCGGCGTTCCACACCGTGGTGAAGGCGGCGGCCAACGTGCTGGCCAACGACATCGACGCCGGTGCCGCGCCGACGCTGTACTGCATCAGTGAGCCGATCCCGCCGGGCAGCTATGTGGGCATCGACAGCCGACTCGGACTCAGGGGCGGCCCGACGTTGAGCGGCCGCTCGGCGCAGGCCTGCGACTACGAGATGGCCTCGAAGCTGGTCGCCTTCGCCGAGAAGGAGACGGGCACGGTGCTTTCCGTCTAGGCGACCGACCTGATCCCGTCAGCCGCGGTTGAGGGCCCAGCGGATGCCGCTGACCAGGCTCCGGCCTGCCATCCGGACGGCCGTGGTTTCCAGCGGCGGCAGGTAGGGCAGCCGCAGCGGAAGCCTCGCCCACGCGGGAAGCATGGCGACCGAGGTGGTGGCCAGCACGGCGTACGGCGGTTTGGCCAGCAGCGGCAACGGGGGAGTGAGCAACAGGAACTTCGCCGCCTCACGTGCGGCCTGGGTGCTGGCCAACTCGGGTCGGAAGTCCGCGATTCGTTGCTTCAACTGCCGTTCGGTCAGCGGCGGGTCGACCACGCCGAGCGCGGCGGCGACGCGGGCGGTATCGGCGACGTAGTCGTCACGGCCCCGCTGATCCAGTGGGTTGGCTCCGTAAAGCTGGTGCGCCAGAAGGAAACTGTCCACCTCGGCGATGTGCACCCATTCGAGCAGATGCGGGTCGGACGCCTCGTACGGTCGTCCGTCGGCTGCCGTCCCGTGCACCCGGCGATGGATCCCGCGCACCTTGTCGACGGCGCGCTGAGCGTCGTCGGCGGGACCGAACGTCGTGACCGCGAGAAAGGTGCTGGTGCGCTGCAACCGCCCCCAGGGATCGCCACGGTAGTCGGAGTGGTCGGCGACGCCTGCCATCGCCAGTGGGTGCAGCGACTGCAGGAGCAGCGCTCGCAGTCCGCCGACGAACATCGACGCGTCACCGTGCACCCGCCTCACCGGACGGTCCTCGGCGAACCACCGGGGACCGGGGGTTTCGTGGATGCGCGCGCGGTTGGCCGGGCCGTCGGGACCTGCCACCAAGCCGAACAACCGCTGACCGAGGCCGTCTCGCACGTTGGTCAGACCGGACAATGCCACGCCTTCGACAGTACGCCCGGCATCTCAGACCGGGCCGTACCTGGCTGCCAACCGCTTCCGATGCGCTGCGGGGGAGCCGTACAGCGAGCGATTCAGCATCGCGCGCTTGAGGTAGACGTGAACGCCGCTCTCCCAGGTGTATCCGATACCGCCATGCAACTGCATCGCCTTGCCCGCGACGTCGACGCCCGTGGCGCACGCATAGGACTTGGCCATCGATGCGGCGACGCCGGCGTCGCCGTCCCAGGCGAGCGAATCGACGGCGGCAGCGACCAACTGCCGGGCCACCGACAACTGCACCAGCATGTCCGCACACGCATGCTTGACCGCCTGGAACGATCCGATGGGCCTGCCGAACTGGTGACGCACGGACGCATAGGCGACGGTCGCGGCGAGCATTCCCTCGCCGACGCCGAGGCTGTCGCAGGCCACGGCGATCGCGGCGCGGTCATGCAGTCGCCGGACCGCCGCATCGGGATCGCCCGCGAAGCTCCACGATTGGGCCACTTCGACGCTGTCGGCTGCCACGATGGCCAGTGCGCGAGTCCCGTCGAGAACCCGTTGCGCGGTGACGTCCAACCCCGAAGCCTCGACGACGACTGGCGCACCGTCCCGGTCGTGGGCCAGCAATAGCAGATGCTCGGCGCCGTCGACGTCCGGCACGAATTCGGCGCGCCCCGACACCACGCCACCGGACACCGTGAAGCCCGTCGCAAGCGCAGAGGTGGCACCCGCAGCGATTCGCTCGAGCACCGCGTCTCGGGAGTCATTGGGCGCCAATGCCATCAACGCACCCGTCGCCAAGGTGGTGCCAAGGTAGCGATGGTCGGCGGCGGCGCGGCCCATTTCCTCGAGCACGATGGCCGTCTCGACGAATGAGGCTCCGGTACCGCCGAGTGGCTCGGGGATCTCCAACCCCACCCAGCCCGCGTCGACCACCTGCTGCCAATCGCCGCCCTTGGCCAGCAGTTCCCTGGCGACCGCACGCAATTCGTCGTGGAATTCGTGGAGATCGGAGGTCACGAGCTCACCGGCTCGCGGGGGAGGCCGAGGCCACGCTCGCCGATGATGGTGCGTTGGATCTCGCTGGATCCGCCCGGGATCGTCCACTCCCAGGATCCGATGAAGTCGAGCGCCCAGGCGCCGGACTCCCATCCACTCGACATCGGCTTGGTCAGCACCGTGTGAGCCGCCAGACCCGATACCTCGGTGGCGAAGTCGGTCAGCCGTTGCAACAGTTCGCTGTAGAAGAGCTTGACGATGGAGGGGTCGGCTGGCCCGACGCCGCCGGTGTCGTGACCCGCGACCACGTTGCGGCACAACCCCCGCAGGCCGGCGATCTCGATGTCGAACTGCGCCAACCGATCGGCCACGGCATTGTCGTCGATCGGCCGGGAGCCGTCCGGACGCGTTCGCGTGCACTCCTCGACCAGGCGACGCAAGCCCGCGTTGCCGAGTCGTTCGGCCAGTTCGAGCATCGTCATCCCGCGTTCGGCGCCAAGGGTGGCCTGGGCCACCTGCCAGCCCGCGTTCTCGGCGCCGATGAGTTGCTCCGCGGGGATCACGACGTCGTTGAGGAAGACCTCGCAGAAGTGCGATTCGCCGATCGCATTGCGGATTGGGCGGACGTCGATACCCGGCGATTTCATGTCCATCAGGAAGTATGAGATGCCCTTGCGCTTGGGAGCGTCCTGGTCGGTGCGGGCCAACAGCAGGCACCAGTCCGCGTGCAATCCGCCACTGGCCCAGAGCTTTTGGCCGTTCACGAGATAGCCGTCGTCAACCCTGCGGGCCGTGGTGCGCAGCGAAGCGAGGTCTGAACCGGCCTCGGGTTCGGAGAAGCCCTGTACCCAGATCTCGCCGTCCAGGATCGCCGGCAGATGACGTCGGCGCTGCGCGTCGGTGCCCGCGGCCAGCAATGTCGACGCCGCATGGTGGATCCCGACGAACGCCAGGACCAGTCGCGGTGCGTCGTGCGCCGCAAGTTCTTGGTACAGCACGATCTGCTCGCCCACCGACATCCCGCCACCCCACTCGCGCGGCCAGTGCGGCACGGCGAAACCCGCGGTGTGCAACTCGGCGAACCACGCCTTCTGGTAGGCGACGAACTGTTCGTCACTCACCCCGGTCTGGGTGCGCCGCCAGTCGGACGGCACGTGCGCCCGGCACCAGTCACGGACGTGGATGCGGAACTCCGCGAGGTCCGCGGTCATGACACGACCTCGCGAGTGTCGCCGTATAGTCCGGTCAACCCGCGCGAACCGAGGCTCTCGGTCAGCAGGGCACGGGTGGCCGAGAGCCCCAATGGGAGTCGACGCAGCGGCTGGCTGTACCGCGACAGCCAGGACAGCGTGGTCTCGTCGCAGAAGCCGACGGCACCGTGAAGTTGGTGGGTGACCCGGAAGACGATGTCGGCCGCCTCGAGTGCTGCCATCCGCAGCGCGAGTGCGTCATCCAGGGCGTCGTCTCGGGCCTGTGCCGCGCTCCACGTGGTGTACTTCGCGAGCATCTCGAGGCCGGCCCGCTCGACCTCGGCATCGGTCAGCTGGAACTGCACGCTCTGAAATGCCGACAGCGGCTGGCCGAACTGTTGGCGCATGCGGACGTGGGAGATGGTGAGGTCGATTGCCCGGTCCAGCATTCCGAGCAACGTCCAGCATGGCAGCACCAGGGCCACGGGTAGATCTGCGGCACCGTCGTCGTCCCTGGCGGTCAACGCGAGTCCCGTCACGAAGGCGGGTTCTGGCTCGCCCACCGTCACGGCGCTGCTTCGGTGGCCGCTCATCGTGACGGCTGCCCAGCGCAGGTCGACACCGGCCACCGCGCCTGCCGGTCGCATGTCGGAGACGACGATCAGACCGTCGTCGTCGACCGTTCGGGACAGTCGCTCGGCGACCGGGTAGGGCAGCGCCCAATAGCCGGCACTCCGGCACAGCGCCGCGGCCGCCTCGAGTTGGTCGGCGTCGCTGCGCGGCTCGAGCTCCCATGCGCCCAGGTCTTCGAGTACGGGTCCGACGAGCGCCTCGCGTGTCGTCGGATCGGCCTCGGCCCGCTGCACCAGCTCATCGCCGCCAGCCGCTTCGAAGGCCCGAAGCGCCTGTCGCCCATACTCATTGGCTTCGCTGCCCAGGTCGGTGATCATCGGGCCGCCAGCAAGGACCGCGACAGCAGGATGCGTTGCATCTCGATACTGCCCGAGGAGACGGTGGAGGCCTGCGAGTAACGCCAATGGTCTTCGACCTCGCGACGGAACAACGAGGTGCCCTCCTCTGGTGCTTCAGCGGCGATCTCCATCAGCACCTCTGCGCTGTCCTGATCCAGTTTCGTGACGGCGATTCGGTAGGCCGCGACGTCGGTGGGTCCTACGCGTCCCTCGCTCTGCAGTGACACCAGTCGGTACGCGAGCAGTCGCGCGCGGCGGCAGTGGGTGAGCATCCGGGTCCACCGACCGCGCAGTTCGGCGGGCAGGCCGGCCCAGCGGACGCCGAGTTGTTGCGGCGCCATCTGCAGCAGGCGCTCGCACCTGGCGTAGCGCGCGATGCCGAGACGTTCGAACGACAGCACGTCGGCGACGATGGACCAACCGTCGTCGAGTGTCCCGAGGATGTCGGCCTCGGTCACGCGAAGGTCGTCGATGAACACCTCGTTGAGGTGATGCGGGCCCATCATGCAGCCGATCGGCCGCACGGTGATGGCAGGATCGTCCATCGGCACCAGGAAGATCGTGAGACCGGCCTGCTTCTTGGTAACGTTCTTCTCCCACTTGGTCGTTCGCGCCAGCAGGAAGCACCACTGCGCCATCGTGGCGTACGACGTCCAGATCTTCTGGCCGTTGATGCGCCAACCGTCCCCATCCCGCGTGGCCGCCGTGCGGAGCGAGGCGAGGTCCGAACCCGCCTCCGGCTCGCTGAAGCCCTGACACCAGATGACCTCACCGCGAGCGATCGGCGGCAGATGCTTGCGCTGTTGTACTCCGCTGCCGTGGCGCATGAGCGTCGGCCCCACCCAGTTGACGCCCATGTATTGGGCGCCGCGTGGCTCGTGATGGGCCCACATCTCCTCGCGCACCACGGTCTGCTCCCAGACCGACGACCCGCGGCCGCCGAATTCCTCGGGCCACGACATGCACAACAGGCCGCGCTCGGCCAGGAGGTGGCAGAACTTCTGAGCGACTTCCAGGTCGGCGGGGTCGTCGGTGAAGGCGCCGAGGAATTCTGCAGGTACGTGCGCTTGCACCAGGTCGCGAAGATCGCGCCGTAGGTCGGTCGCCTCGCGACTCATCTCGAAGTCCACGCGCCGATCCTAGGGCAATCCTTATAAGGATTGCTAGTATTCAGTTCGTGCCCCCAGGACGGACGCCCCAGCGTCGCATCGCCGAGACAGTCGCGGGCGAGCTGCGCGAGGGCATCCTCACCGGCCGGATGGGTGATCGGCTCCCCACCCAGGACCAGCTGGTGAGCGACTTCGGCGTGAGCTATCCCTCGGTGCGCGAGGCCTTGCGGATCCTCGAGACCGAGGGGTTGGTGACCGTGCGGCGCGGCAGCGTCGGGGGCGCGGAGGTGCACCGGCCCGATCAGTCGTCGGGCGCCTACCACCTGGGCCTGTTGTTGCAGGGTGGCCGCGTCACCCTCGGTGACCTCGCCCATGGGCTGCTGCTGCTGGAACCCTTGTGTGCGGGCGAGGTGGCCAGGCGCGCGGACCGCGCGACCGCCGTGGTTCCCGCACTGACGGCCAACGTCGACGCCTCGGCGGAAGCGGTGTCCGACGGTGTCGCCTTCACCCGCATCGCGCGTGAGTTTCACGACCTTGTCGTCGCCTTCACCCCGAACGACACCATGCGCTACGTGGTGCGCAGCCTCGTCGCGCTCTGGTCGGCCCAGGAACAGCAGTGGGCGGCGACGCGGACCAAGCGCGGTGAATACCCGTCGCCGAGCGCCGCGCGAGGTGCCGTGCGCACCCACCGCAGGCTGGTCGACGAGATCGCGGCGGGACGTGTTGACGAGACGCAGGCGATTGCGCGCAGGCATCTCGCCGCGACGCAGGCCCTGGTGCTGGAACGCTACAACGACGACGTCGTCAACGCGGCCTCCGCGCGGTCGGGACGTATCGCGCTCTAGTGCCTGCTAGTCCCGGCGCAGGGTGTCCCAGTCGTGCTCGTCCTCCAACTTGGCGATTGCCTTGGCGGTGCGGTCCTTCATCAGCAGCGTGAAGGCGACGCCGATGACCACGGCGACCACCAGGGCGATCCAGGAGAACCGGGACAGCCACTTCTCGGCGGCCAGACCGAGGTAGTACACGACGGCGGTGGTGCCGCCCGCCCAGATCAGGCCGCCAGATGCGTTGGCGGCCAGGAAGTGCGAATAGGGCATCTTTAGTGCGCCCGCAAGCGGTCCCGCGAAGATGCGAAGCAGTGCGATGAAGCGGCCGAAGAACACCGCCCACATGCCCCACCGGCTGAAGAACTGCTTGGCCAGCGCGACGTGTCCAGGTCCGAAGTGCTTGGGGAAGCGCTTGCCCAGCCGCTCGAAGAGGGCCATGCCGTAGCGGCGACCGATGCTATAGCCGATGGTGTCACCGACGATTGCGCCGATGGTGGCCGCGGCGCCGACGCCGACGGGGTTGATGTCCAGGGCGTGGCGCGAGGCCAGCAGGGCGGCACTCACCAGTGCGATCTCGCCGGGCAGCGGGATGCCCAGACTCTCCAGGCCGATCACCACGCCGACCACCAGGTACACCGCGACCGGAGGGATGGTCTGCAGTAGGGCGTCGACGTTCACGCGCTAAGAATGCCCTACTCCATCGAGTGTGCTGCGAGATCGCCGGAATGGAGCAATTCGCGATCTCACCGCACACTCGATGCGTTGGCTAGTCGCTGGCGGGCAGCGGTTTGGCTTCCTTGATCGTCAGCGGTGTGGTCCCGATGCTGAGGGTGCCTGCGCCCGCCTTGGTGACGAGAACTTCTGCGCCTGCCTCGTCGACGTAGCGCTTACCCATCAGAGTGCCGTCGGACAGTGCGGCGTCGATCGTGAGGCTGTCGTCCTTCTCGTCCCCGATCGGCACCATGGGTGCCCCGCCTGCGCGGAGGTCGTCGAGGCCGTCGGCGCTGCGCACCACGATGACCTGGGTGTCGCAGACCTGGCTCTGCAGGCGGGTGCCGTTCTTGATCATGCTGACTCCTTGCTGGCATTGAGCTCGTCGACGAGTTCGCGGCGCAGTATCTTGCCGGTGGCGTTGGTGGGGAGCTCGTCGCGAAACACTACGCGATCCGGGGTTCGGGACCCGCGGAGTTGGGTGCGGACGTGGGTTCTCAGATCCTCGGGGTCGGGATCGGTGCCGGGTGCCGGGACGACGACCGCGACGATGATCTGGCCCCATTGGGGGTCTTCGGGGCCGACCACGGCGCAGTCGCGCACGTGCGGGTGTTCGACCAGGACGTCCTCGATCTCCGCGGGGGCGATGTTCTCTCCGCCGCGGATGATGGTGTCATCGGAGCGGCCGCCGAGGAACAGGTAGCCCTCGTCGTCGAGCATGGCGACGTCCCTAGTGGGGAACCAGCCGTCCGCGTCGAGCACCGAGCCGATGTCGGCGTAGCGGCCCGACACCTGCTCGCCTCGGACGTAGAGCTCGCCGACCTCGCCGGGGGGCAGGACGGTGCCGTCGTCGGCGCGGATCTGCACCTCGATACCTGGCACGGGTTGGCCGACCGAGCCGAGGCGGCGCATCGCCCCGTCCTGCGAGGCGCTCAGTGCAGCACGGTGGTCCTCGGGCGTGAGCACCGCAATGGTGGAGCTGGTCTCGGTGAGTCCGTACGCGTTGACGAAGCCGACACCGGGCAGCAGGGAAAGCGCCTTTCGGACCAGTGGCAGTGCCACCTTGGAGCCGCCGTAGGCCAGCGTCCGAAGGGTGGACAGTTGCGCGTTCTCGGATTCCAGCACGGTGACGATGCGGTCGAGCATGGTCGGTACCACCGTCGCCGACGTGACGCCTTCGGCACCGACCAGGCGGACCCACTCACGGGCGTCGAAGTGCGTGAGGTACACCATCTTCCGGCCCGCATAGAGATTGGACATGGCCGCGCCGACCCCGGCGATGTGGTAGGGCGGAACGCAGATGAGGGCGG
>JAOPWT010000543.1 GCA_025965555.1 Mycobacterium sp. | reverse complement strand
CCTGGGTCCGCTGGCGCTGGTGCCACTGACCCCAGCCTGTCTCGTCCGCCGACTGGAGGGAATGGTGCAGCAGGTCGGCAGCCCCATTGGATGCTCGAACCTCGGCGAGCTCGAACCGGAGGTCAACCGTCCGGACGGTAGCGATGCCGACTACCTCACGCTGCGGATGTTGGAGCCCAAGATCACCACGAAGGTTCTCGACCGCATGGGCGGCATGCTCTTCCTGGGAGGTGGGCGCATCCATGGGCGCGTCTTCGTCACGGTCGGCAGCTGGGTCGTCGGGGGGACGAATACGCGTGACTCGCTGCGCGATTCGGTCCGCAGGGCGCTGACCGACATGCAACTCGTCGGAACAGTCGAGTGAGGCGGCCCGTCAGGCCTTGACGATCGCCACCTTCACGCCGTCGCCGATCTCGACGGCATCGGCCGACTCGCCGAATTCGAAGGTGGTGGCGAGGATCTCTGCCGCGATCATGTCGGCGTGGGTCGCCGCCCAGTCCCGCCGTCCCGGCGGGACGGAGATCGTCACACTGATCCGGTCCGACACGTCCAAGCCGGAGGACTTGCGGAGGTCCTGAAGCTCGCGGACCCGGTCCTTTGCCCACCCCTCGGCCTCCAGTTCGGGTGTGAGAGTGCCGTCGAGGACCACCAGACCGGTACCCTCGGGCAGCGCGGCCGTCCACTCCGGCTCGGCCGCAACCAGTTTGGAGGTGTACTCCTCGGGCTGCAGCGTTGCCGGTCCCGCGGTGAGGGTGCCGTCGGGGTTGACGACGCCCTCGCCCGCCTTGACTGCCTTGATCGCGGCCTGCACGTCCTTGCCCAGTCGCGGGCCCGCCGCCTTCGCATTGACCGCCAGCTCGAAACGGCCGTAGGCGTCGATGTCGTCGGTCAACTCGACGGCCTTCACGTTGAGCTCGTCGGCGATGAGGTCGGCGAACGGCCGCAACGATTCTGGGTCCTCGACTGCCACCGTGAGCTTCGGCAACGGTAACCGGACGCGTAGCTTCTTGGCCTTGCGAACCGACGAGGCCACCGAGCACACGTCGCGGACCTGATCCATCGCGGCCACCAGCGCGGGATCTGCCGGAAGCTCACCAGCTTCCGGCCAGTCCGTCAGGTGCACCGACCGGCCGTCGGTCACGCCACGCCAGATCACCTCCGCGATCAACGGAAGCAGCGGAGCGGCGAGCCTGGCGGTGACCTCGAGCACCGTGTGCATGGTGTCGATCGCGTCGGGATCCTCATCCCAGAACCGCGAACGCGACCGTCGCACATACCAATTCGTGAGCGCTTCGGTGAACTGGCGCAACTGCTCGCAGGCGGTCGAGATGTCGCACATGTCCATCGACGATGTGAGGTCATCCCGCAGGACGGCGAGTTTCGCCAGGATGTAGCGGTCAAGCACATTCGTCGAGTCGGTCCGCCAGGTGCCCTTCTTCGGCGCGTACAGCGCGAGGAACGAGTAGGCGTTCCAGAACGGCAACAACACCTGCCGAACACCCTCGCGGATGCCCTGCTCGGTGACGACGAGGTTACCTCCGCGCAGGATTGGCGACGCCATCAGGAACCAGCGCATCGCATCGGAGCCGTCCCTGTCGAACACCTCGGCGACGTCGGGATAGTTGCGGCGCGACTTGCTCATCTTCTGCCCGTCGCTGCCAAGCACGATGCCGTGGGATACGCAGGTCCGGAACGCGGGCCGGTCGAACAGCGCCGTGGCGAGCACGTGCAGCAGATAGAACCAGCCTCGGGTCTGACCGATGTACTCGACGATGAAGTCGGCGGGATTGTGGCCGTCGAACCACTCGACGTTCTCGAACGGATAGTGCACCTGCGCATACGGCATGGAGCCCGAGTCGAACCAGACGTCGAAGACGTCCTCGATGCGCCGCATGGTCGACTTGCCGGTCGGATCGTCGGGATTCGGCCGGGTCAACTCGTCGATGTAGGGCCGGTGAAGATCGTCCGGGCGAACCCCGAAGTCGCGTTCCAGTTCATCGAGACTGCCGTATACGTCAACGCGGGGGTACAGCGGATCGTCAGACTTCCACACCGGAATGGGACTGCCCCAGTAGCGGTTTCGCGAAATCGACCAGTCACGGGCATTCGACAGCCACTTGCCGAACTGGCCGTCCTTGACGTGTTCCGGATACCAGGTGATCTGCTGGTTCAGTTCGACCATCCGGTCGCGGAACTCGGTGACCTTGATGAACCATGACGACACCGCCCGGTAGATCAACGGGTTTCGGCACCGCCAGCAGTGCGGGTATGAGTGGTCATAGGTCTCGTGGCGCAGGAGCACCGGTGCGTTGACGGCAGCGGGGCCGCTTCCGTTCTTCAAGTCGCGGATGATCTGCGGGTTGGCGTCGAAGACGTGCTGGCCGGCATAGTCGGGCACCGTCGCGTCGAACCGGCCCTTGGAATCGACGGGCGTGACGGCCACGATGTCCGCCGCATCAGCGGTGGCCTTGTCGTCCTCGCCGTACGCGGGCGACATGTGCACGATGCCGGTGCCGTCCTCGGTGGTGACGAAGTCACCGGGCAGGACGCGAAAGGCGTTGGGCGAGTCCATGAAGTAAGGAAACGGCGGAAGGTACTGCACGCCGAGCAGTTCGCGGCCCTGGTAGGAACCGATCACGGTCGGCTCCTCGCCCAACTCTCTGGCGTAGGCCCCCAGACGTGGCTCGGCGAGTACGTAGCGCCGGCCGTCGGAGCCCTGCACCTGGACGTAGGTCACGTCGGGGTTGACGGCGACGGCCTGATTGGACGGCAGTGTCCACGGCGTCGTGGTCCACACCAGTAGGTACGCGCCGGCCAGATCGGGCGAGCGCTCGTCGGCAACCACCCGGAACCCGACGGTCAGCGCGGGGTCCTGCCGGTTCTGATAGACGTCGTCGTCCATCCGCAATTCGTGGCTGGACAGCGGGGTCTCGTCGTTCCAGCAGTACGGCAGGACGCGGTTGCCCTCGTAGGCCAATCCCTTGTCCCACAGCTGCTTGAACGCCCAGAGGACCGACTCCATGTAGCCGGGATCCAGGGTCTTGTAGTCGTTGTCGAAGTCGACCCAACGGGCCTGACGGGTGACATAGGCCCGCCATTCCTCGGCATACTTGAACACCGACGCCCGGCAGGCATCGTTGAACTTGTCGATGCCCAGTTCCTCGATCTGGGCCTTCTCGGTGATGCCGAGTTGGCGCTGCACCTCGAGCTCCGCGGGCAACCCGTGGGTATCCCATCCGAAGCGACGCTCGACCTTGTAGCCGCGCATGGTCCGGTAGCGCGGCACGATGTCCTTGACGTATCCGGTCAGCAGGTGACCGTAGTGAGGAAGGCCGTTGGCGAACGGTGGCCCGTCATAGAAGACGTACTCCTCGGCGCCGTCACGCTGCTCGATGCTGGCGCGAAAGGTGCCGTCGCGGTCCCAGTAGTCCAGAACCTCGACCTCGAGGTCGGGAAAGTTCGGCGATCCGCTCGCCGGTCTCGGGTAGGCCGTCACCTGTGTTCGTCTCCTGTGCCCATGATCAACAAGGCACGGGGACGACGTCGCGCTCATGCGCGAACACCGCGGTACCACCCCGCTTGCGTACGCGAGGTACGCCGCTCGATGTGGGCGATGACGGGCCCACCCGTTCGGTTCTACTGAGCGCCCGTGATCGAAACCGGGACGGCCGTTCTTCCGAAGACTCCCCGGTGATGGCCGGATCGATGCCCTTGCGTAGATTCTAATGCCTACGCGGACCGACTTTCCAAACGCTAGTGCGCCAGCGCCAACTCGGGAGTCGCGTGGATCGGCGGCGTGGCCTCCGAGGTCAGCTCGATCAAGGCGAGCGGGAACTGCTCGGCGAGTTCTTGCACCGTGTAGGACTCGAAGCTGCGGGCGTCGAACCACCAGTCCAGGGCCACGACGTCACCACGGCGGTAGGCGCGGAGCTCCAGCAGGTGACCGATGTGTGCCCGCGCGGCGGCGCTGTCACCGTTGGCGAACAGGACGTCCGACACCGGCTGCGATCGTGGGTCGTCGGGCACGCCATGCACGATCCGACGGACGGCCAGCGCCTCGAGCGCGTGGTGAACGCCGGCCAGCATCTCGTCGGCGTCGACCTGCCCCGGCGCCGCGCACGACAACGCCATCGGGTGCACGCTGGTGCCGTAGCCGGGAACGTCAACGGCGACTGCACCGTTTCCGATCGTCCTTTCGATTGCGCGGCCCAGTGCGGCGAGGAGAATCTCGTCACTCGTTAGCCCCAGCACCTCGGCCGCGCCGTCCAGTTCCATGGTCAGCAGCGACGAAAGAGGAGCCGCCACCAATTCCAAATCCTGGACTCGAGGGCGGTCCTCGGCGTCGTAGTCGGTCAGCTGCAAGTTTGCGCGCGTCATGTAAGGCACGCTACACGACTGTCCCAAAAATGGGACACATCTGCCAAAACCGTGACGGCTGTGTCAATTAATGCCTCCCCGTCCGATTTGCGGCTGGTACTGCCCAACCAAGGGAAGTCCGGCTAAGCTGTATCGGTGCCAAGGACTGATGAAAACGGCAGGCAGCTAAAAGCCCTGCTGGACTACCTCCTCGACGGCGACGTCGACGCCAGGGCGATCTATGACGCCCTCGGCACCTCTAGTAGCACGTACTACCGCCGCATCAAGGAAGCCGACTACCCGAATGCCGAGGAACTGCGACTGGTCGCCGACCGGTTCAACCTCAGCTACCCCGATCTCCAGGTCCGCTTCGGGCTGATGAGCCGCGAGGAGGTGTGGAGTTACGTCGAGTCCGCACCGCTCTCCGTGGCGACCATTGCCGAGCCTGCGACCGAACGACGCACGGTGCACCGGCCGAGACTTCGCGATCTCACGCCGCGGCCCGACGCTCCCCCGCTGTAACCAAAGTATTTGCTGACGGAAATATAGGTCGAAAGCGACATCCCATGGGTCTGGCAGTCCTCATCACCATCACGCTTATCTGTATCGCGTGGAGCCTGTGGATTCGTCGCGTCACGTGGTCGTGCCGCTGGGAAGTTGCCGCGACCCTGAACATCGCGCTCCAGGGCGCGACCGTGCTGTTGATGACGCCGCTGGCCTCAGAGACGCTGGGCCACTGGCTGCATTCGCTCACCGGCATGTGGAACCTCGAGGACTACATCGGCCACGACATGTACGTGGTGGCCGCCTCCGCGATCGTCTACAACTCGCTCGGTCGACTCCAGGACGACAACGCGATGCAGACCACCTTCAAGCAGTACGTCGAGCGGCCCGCGACGTTGTGCATCCCGCTGCTGCTGGCAACGTTCTCGCTCGGCAACGGCGCGAGGATCTACAGCCCGGATTTCTTCGAATTGCATACCGACTTCTGGCTCGCCACCTACTGGATGCTTCTCTGCGGCACTCTCATCTACCTCCTGGGCTACGGCTCGCG
>JAOPWT010000504.1 GCA_025965555.1 Mycobacterium sp. | reverse complement strand
GTCCGCCCTCGGTGGCCTCGCGAACCGCGGCGAACTGCTCGACGCCTACGTCGAGGCCGGAGGTCGCCGGACGTCGCGGCTCGACTGGTTCATGGCATTGGCCTGTTTCAAGCTCGGCATCGTCATCGAAGGCACCTGGTCGCGTTATCTGGCGGGCCAGGCCAGTTGGGACGCCGGCCAACGCCTGCACGCGTCGGCGACGTCCCTGCTCGAGCTGGGCACGCGGGTGGCCAAGGGCGACGACCCGTTCGTCTAGCCGTAGGTGTCGACGCCGAGTTTCACGGCGAGTGCGAGCCCCGCGACGGCGATCGTCAGTCGCAGCGGGGTGGCGGGGACGCGTCGCACGATCGTCGGCCCGATCCGCGAGCCGAGCAGACAGCCGACGCCGAGTGGGACCACCGCCAGCCAGTGGATCGGCGCGAAGACTATGAAGACCAGGGCCGCAACACCGTTGGCTACCCCGAGGACGACGTTCTTGGTGGCGTTGGCGTGCGGCAGGGACTCACTGCCCGTGCGCAGGAACAGGGCGAGCATCAGCACACCTGCTGCGGCGCCGAAGAAGCCGCCGTACACGCAGATCGCGAGAACGGCGACGGCCTCCGTCATGGTCCGCGTGACGCTGCGGGGGATGCCCGCGACGCGGGCCCGCTGGGGAAGGGCGATCAGCACGGCCGAGGCGGCCAGGAGGACGGGCACGACATTCTCGAATCCTTCGGCGGGGATCGCCAACAACAAGGCGGCCCCCGCCGCGCCGCCGATGACCGCCGCCGGAATCAGCCGCTTCATGGCGGAGCGTTGGCCTTGCAGCTCGGGCAGCGACGCCGACACCGACCCGACGCCGTTGAACACCAGGGCCACGGTGTTAGTCACGTTCGCCGCCACGGGCGGCAGCCCGATCAACAGCAGGGCGGGATAGGTGGTGAGTGAGGCCAGCCCGGCGATGCTGCCGCACAGCCCGCCGCCGATCCCCGCGACGAACAGCAGTGCCGCATCCCACCAACTCACACTGACCACGAACTCGACGGCACCATCGGCGATGAACCCTAATGCAGCGGTGCCCACGCAGCAGGGTTGCGTGTCACGCCGCGCGACGCCTAACATCGCGGTCGTGCCGAAGCGACTCGTAGTAGCAACCCACGGCGGGGTCTGATCCAGACCGACCCCCCGCTGTGGGTCATTGCTAGACCGTCGGTCGATTCCTCTTTCCAGAGAAGACCGGCACATGATCTCCACTTCTTCGACACCATCCGCTATTGGTGCAGCTCCTTCGTTCGCGGCGCAGTTCGAGTGGCCGCTACCCAGGGCGCTGCGCGAGGAGGCCGATTCGATGTCCAGCGACGCATTCCACGCGAGGTACAGCCCGACGTCGGGCCCACTGCGGCTCGGCAGCTGGGAGTGCACCGACGCTGAGCGGCCGGCCACCCGGCTGGGCCCTCAGGCGCGCAACTACCAGGCCACGATTGCCGTCGGTGATCGCATCGGCACGTCCACCGCCGCGGCGAGTGGACCCGTCGCCGCCCTGACCGCGATGCTCCACGAGCGGGGTCTCCCCGTGGAGATCTCGGCCTTCCACCAAGTCGGCGCCGACGGGGGGACTGCGACGTTCATCCGCGGCACGGACGGCGTCCACGCCGAGTGGGCGATGGGCTGGTCGGAGGATGCCGCGCAGTCGGCGCTGCGAGCGGTGATCGCCTGCGCGAACCGGCTGTCCGCGTAGGCGATCTTCGCCGCCGCCACGTCAGCGCAGCGGGCGCAGGATGATCGGCATGCCGTCCATCGGCACGGGCATGCCGCCGTAGTCCCACTCCGCCTTGCGACCGGGATGTGCCAGCTCCAACCGGTACTTGCGCAGCAGTCGGTGCATGATGACCTTCACCTCGAGCTGGCCGAACATCATGCCGATGCACTTGTGCGAGCCGCCGCCGAAGGGCGTGAAGGCGTAGCGGTGCTTCTTGTGCTCGCTGCGCGGTTCGGCGAACCGGTCGGGATCGAACTTCATCGGATCGGTCCAGAACTCCGGCAGCCGGTGGTTCAGCCCCGGGTAGGCGATGACGTTGGTGTCCTTGGGCAGGTAGTAGCCGAGCAGTTCGGTGTCGCGGACCGTGCGTCGCATCGCCCACTGCACGGGCGTCACCAGCCGGATCGCCTCGTTCATGACGAGGTCGAGCGACTCGAGCTTCTCCAGTGACTCGATGTCGACCGGTCCGTCGCCAAGCCGATCGGACTCGTCGCGGCAGCGGTCCTGCCACTCGGGGTTCTCGGCGAGGTAGTACGCCATGGTGGTCGCCGTCGACGTCGAGGTGTCGTGTGCGGCCATCATCAGGAAGATCATGTGGCTGACGATGTCGGCGTCGGAGAACTTGTTGCCTTCCTCGTCTTCGGTCTGACACAGCACCGTCAGCAGGTCCGAGCCCTCGGCGCCGCGGCGTTCCTTCACGCGTGCCTCGAAGTAGTTCTCCAGCAGCTTGCGGGCCTGCAACCCGCGCCACCAGGTGAACGGCGGCACGCCGGTGCGGATGATGGCGTTGCCTGCGCGGACCGTCGTGGTGAAGGCGTTGTTGACCTTCGTCACCAGTTCGTGGTCGGTCCCGGGCTCGTGACCCATGAACACCATCGAGGCGATGTCGAGGGTCATCTGCTTCATCGCGGGGTAGAGCAGGAACCGGGGGTCGTTGGCCACCCAGTCGTTGGCGATCACCTTCGACACCACGGTGTCCACCTGCTCGGTGTAGCCGACCAGTCGGGTGCGGACGAAGGCCTCCTGCATGATCCGCCGGTGGAACATGTGCTCGTCGAAGTCGAGGAGCATCAGCCCGCGATGGAAGAACGGCCCGATGACCGGGGTCCAGCCCTGTTGCGAGAAGTCCTTGTTGCGGTTGCTGTAAATGGCCTGGGCGGCGTCGGGTCCCAGCGCCGTCACTGCGGGCAGCACCGGCGAATCTGCGTAGTAGACGGGGCCCTTCGTCTTGTAAAGGTGCATCAGGTACTCGGGGCCGCCGCGGAACATCTCGACCATGTGGCCGAGGACGGGCAGGCCCGCGTCGCCCATCACCGGCTTGAGGCCACTGTCGGCCGGAGGCTCGGCCAGGATCGTCTGCGGGAACTCGGTGCGCAGCAGTCTGCGCTCGAGGGCGCCCATGCCGGGGAAGTTGTTGATGGACGGCGTGAACCGCCGCTTCGCCTGGTCGAGCAAATACTCCGGGGTGCTGATGGTCGCCATGGGTAAGCTCCTGGGCTGAGGACGTTTGTGGTCGAACTCACTCACTACGCCTATCCTGTAGGCCACACTTGACGCATGTCAAGTTTTGATCTGGCGTGGCGTCAGTGCAAAGGTTGTCTGTGATGAGCGCCGAATCCGTCCCGAGCCAGGGCCGCCGCAGCCGCGGCGACCGGCAACGTGAGGCGATCCTGGCCGCAGTGCGCGAATTGCTTCAGGAGAAGGCGTTCGCCGAACTGTCGGTGAGCACCATCAGCGATCGCGCAGGCGTCGCGCGGTCGGGTTTCTACTTCTACTTCGATTCCAAGTACTCGGTACTGGCGCAGATGCTCGCCGAAGCCACGCAGGAACTCGAGGAGCTGACGCACTACTTCGCGCCGCGGACACCCGGCGAGTCGCCTGCGGCGTTCGCGAAGCGGATGGTCGGCAGCGCCGCGGCGGTGTACTCGCACAACGATCCGGTGATGTCGGCGTGCAACGTGGCCCGCAACACCGATGCCGAGATCCGGGAGATCCTCGATTCTCAGATGGCCTCCGTCATCGATCAGATCGTGAAGATCGTCGAAGACGAGACCCGGGCCGGGACGGCGCATCCGATCTCCGACGACGTGCCGACCCTGGTGCGGACGCTGGCCGCCACGACGGGGTTCACACTCTCGGGTGACTCGGCCTTCACGGGCACCGACCGCGACATGGCACGCTCGGTCCACGTGCTCGAACAGCTATGGCTCTACTCCCTGTGGGGTGGCGGGAGCGTATCCGGCGGTTAGTCGGAGAGGAACTCCTTGCCAGGGACCACGATGGGTTGCCGGTAAGGTCGCGAGCATGGCGCAGAGCTATGCGGGCAAACGGTGTTTCCTCACGGGTGCCGCCAGCGGGATCGGCCGGGCGACGGCGCTGAAGCTGGCCGCCGACGGCGCCGAGCTGTTCCTCACCGACCGCAACGCCGAAGGGCTCGCCGAGACGGTTGCCGACGCCCGTGCCCTCGGTGCGCTGGTCCTGGCACACCGCGCGCTCGACATCTCGAACTACGAGGAGGTGGCCGCGTTCGCCGCGGACATCCATAGCGCGCATCCGAGCATGGACGTGGTGATGAACATCGCCGGGGTGTCCGCATGGGGCACGGTCAGTCACCTGACCCATCAGCATTGGGAGTCGATGGTCTCCATCAATCTGATGGGGCCCATCCACGTCATCGAAACATTCGTTCCGCCAATGGTTCTCGCCGGAAAAGGCGGGCACCTGGTGAACGTGTCGTCGGCCGCGGGCCTGGTGGCGCTACCGTGGCACGCTGCCTACAGCGCCAGCAAGTACGGTCTGCGCGGCCTGTCCGAGGTGCTGAGGTTCGACCTCGCCAGGCACGGCATCGGGGTGTCGGTCGTCGTGCCCGGCGCCGTCAAGACCCCGATGGTGCAGAGCGTCGAGATCGCGGGCATCGACCGTGACCATCCACAGGTGCGCAAGTGGGTGGACCGATTCAGCGGGCATGCCGTCTCGCCGGAAGTCGTGGCCGACAAGATTCTCCGCGGCGTGTCCCGCAACCGGTACCTCATCTACACCTCGGGCGACATCCGGGCGCTGTACGCGTTCAAACGATTTGCCTGGTGGCCGTACAGCTTCGCGATGCGGCGGGTGAACGTCATCTTCACCCGCGCGCTGCGACCGTCTAGGACCGGTTGATCCCCAGCGCATCCACGTTGGAGCATCAGCGCTTGCCCCAGTCCCACGGC